>NZ_JAWXQV010000072.1:0-60019 GCF_033843325.1 Klebsiella sp. JN_Kp126
TACGGGGCCACGGCTGTCTGCGGACCGGTAGCCCGGGTAAGGCGTTTACGCCGCAACCCGGGAAATGCGTCGGGATTGAGACTTTGGTGCGGCTTCGTCCCGGGCCGCGCTGCGCTGCGCTTGCCCGGGCTACGGGGCCACGGCTGTCTGCGGACCGGTAGCCCGGGTAAGGCGTTTACGCCGCAACCCGGGAAATGCGTCGGGATTGAGACTTTGGTGCGGCTTCGTCCCGGGCCGCGCTGCGCTGCGCTTGCCCGGGCTACGGGGCCACGGCTGTCTGCGGACCGGTAGCCCGGGTAAGGCGTTTACGCCGCAGCCCGGGGAATGCGCCGGGATTGAGACTTTGGTGCGGCTTCTTTCCGGGCCGCGCTGCGCTTGCCCGGGCTACGGGGCCACGGTTGTCTGCGGGCCGGTAGCCCGGACAGGCGCGTCAAGCGCCGCCTCCGGGAAATGCTTACTCCGGGAACCACTGCTTGCTGATTTTCTCGTAGGTGCCGTCGGCTTTAATCGCCTTCAGCGCGGCGTTCAGTTTTTCCAGCAGCGCTTTGTTATCCGGGCGTACCGCAATGCCGAGGCCTGTACCGAAGTACTGCGCGTCGGTGACTTTCGGCGTTGCCGCGCCCAGCTGCGGGTTGGTTTTCAGCCACTCGTTGACCACGGCGGTATCGCCAAACACCCCATCAATACGGCCATTTTTCAGGTCGATAAACGCATTCTGGTAGCTATCGTAAGCCACGGTTTTCACTTCCGGATGTTTATCCTGCAGGTATTTCTGGTGCGTGGTGCCGTTTTCCATCCCGATACGCTTGCCTTTCAGATCGGCGAAAGAGTGGAAGGCATCTTTCTTCGAGATAACCAGCGCGGAGTTAGCGTAGTACGGGTCGGTAAACGCCACCTGCTTGCTGCGCTCCGGGGTAATGTCCATGCCGGAGATGACCGCATCATATTTCTTGAATTTGAGCGCCGGGATCAGGCTGTCGAAGGCATGGTTGGTAAACGTACACTCAGCCTGCATCTGCTTACACAGCGCGTTTGCCAGATCGATGTCGAAACCGGCGATCTGGTTATTGGCGTCCATCGATTCAAACGGTGGGTAAGTTGCAGAAACGCCAAAGCTGATTTTTTCTGCGGCAGCGGCGCCAAAGGCGAAAGTGCTAAGCAGTGCGGCCAGAACTAACTTTTTCATTGTGGAACTCCCGTCGGTCAATCTTATGATGTTGTGCCGTGTCTGCGGCTGGGAGTAATAATGCCACTAAATGAATTTATATTCAATAATCATGGATATTTATTTTAATTAGAATAAAAAAAGACGGATAATTCAGTGAACTTATCCGTCTTTATTTGGCTTTTTATGCGTTTTTAATTGCGTCGCTCAAAGGCCAGCGCTTTATGTTCCACCAGGCGCATCAGCAGCGTCAGCAGGCCATTGACTACCAGATAGACAATGCCAGCGGCGCCGAACACCATCACATCATAGGTACGCCCATAGAGCAGCTGGCTGTGACCCATCACTTCCATCAGGGTAATGGTGTAGGCCAGAGACGTACTCTTGAACACCAGCACCACTTCGTTGGAGTAGGAGGAGAGGGCGCGTTTAAAGGCGTACGGCAGCAGGATCGCCAGCGTATCTTTCTTACTCATTCCCAGCGCGCCGCAGGATTGCCACTGGCCATCCGGGATGGCGCGAATGGCGCCATAAAACAGCTGCGTGGTATAAGCGGCGCTGTTGAGAGAAAGGGCGATCAGCGCGCAGAGCCAGGGCTCGGAAATCAGATGCCAGAGTACCGGATACTCCTGCAGCGACGGGAACTGTCCCGGGCCGTAGTAAATCAGGAAGATCTGCACCAGCAGCGGCGTGCCGGTAAACAGCGTGATATAGCCGCGCACGATCCACACCAGCCCCGGCGTTTTTAGCGTCAGAATGATGGTGAAGATCAGCGACAGAATCAGCGCTACGACGATAGAGGCTGCGGTCAGCGTCAGGCTGGTATGCAGCCCTTTTAGCAGTTCGGGTAAGTAATCAAGCATCAGCCTGGTCTCCGTTCGAAGCGCGTCGCACGCTGGTCAATACGTTTCAGAATGTACTGACTCAACAGGGTGATGACCAGATAGATTGCCGCCGCGATGATATACCAGTTAAACGGCTCCTGGGTTCGGGTGGCGATGCTTTTAGTTTGCAGCATCAGATCGTTGACGCTGATCAGGCTCACCAGCGCGGTATCCTTCAGCAGCACCAGCCACTGGTTGCCGAGTCCCGGCAGCGCGTGGCGCCACATTTGCGGCATCACTAAGCGAAAGAAAATAGCGGCTTTCGATAATCCCAGCGCCTGACCGGATTCCCATTGCCCCTGCGGAACGGCTTTAAGCGCCCCGCGCAGCGTTTGCGATGCGTAAGCGGCATACAGCAGAGAAAGCGCGATAGCCCCGCAGAGGAACGGGCTGACGTCAAAATTTTCAATCTGCATCTGTACCGGGATCTGCACAATGCCGAGATTGATCGTAAAACCATCAGAAAGGGTCAGCAGCAGCTGTGAGGAACCAAAATAGATAAACAGAACCACCAGAATTTCCGGTAGTCCGCGCAAAAGGGTGACAATGCCGGTTGCGAGCCAGGCGACCGGACGCAGCTTTACCGACTCGAGGACGGCAAAGAGCATCGCCAGCACCAGGCCGATGATCAGGGCGCAAACGGCAAGGCCGACGGTCATCCCGGCGGCGCTTGCTAATGGAAAAAATTCGTTCATTCAGCGTTACTTCTGGAACCATTTGTTATAGATAGACTGGTAAGTCCCATCGCTTTTCACTTTTTCCAGCGCAGCGTTAAATTTCTGCTGCAGTTCGGTATTGCCCTGGCGCAGCGCAATGCCGAGACCGGTGCCGAAGTAGTCTTTATCGGTCACCTTGTCGCCCACCGCGGCCAGCTTCGGATTGCTCTTCAGCCATTCGGTCACCACGGCGGTATCGCCGAATACGGCATCAATACGGCCGTTCTGCAGGTCCAGCTTCGCATTCTGGTAGCTGTCGTAAGGAACGGTCGTGATTTCCGGGTGTTTGTCGGTGATGAATTTCTGGTGAGTGGTGCCGTTCTGCACGCCGACTTTTTTGCCTTTCAGGGCGTCAATGCTGGTGAATTTACCCTGCTGGCCGACGAACAGCGCGGAGTTTTCATAGTACGGGGTGGTGAACAGCACCTGTTTTTCACGCTCAGGGGTGATGTCCATCCCGGCCATGACCGCGTCGAAACGGCGGAACTTCAGGCTGGGGATCAGGCTATCGAAAGCCTGGTTGGTAAAGGTGCAGGTGGCATCAATCTCTTTACACAGCGCGTTCGCCAGATCGACATCAAAGCCGACAATTTTGTTATTGGCATCGATCGATTCAAACGGAGGGTAGGAGGCCTCGGTGGCGAAACGAATGGTCTGGGCTGCGGTAGCGGAGAGGCTCATGCCCGCAAGAAGAGCGGCAATCAGTACTTTTTTCATCGTCATTTCCCCGAAAACATCAATGTGAAAGATAGTTTTTAAACGCGTCGGTCTGCGGATGCGCGAAGCAGCCGGCATCACCTTGTTCAACGATATGGCCATTTTCCATATAGACCACGCGGCTGGCTGTTTTGCGCGCCACTTCCACTTCGTGGGTGACGATAACCTGCGTAATACCGGTTTCAGCCAGTTCGCGGATAATACTGACGATCTGGGCGGTGATTTCTGGATCGAGCGCCGCCGTGGGTTCATCGAACAGCAGAACCTGCGGTTCCATCATCAGGGCGCGGGCAATAGCGACGCGCTGCTGCTGGCCGCCGGAAAGATGCAGCGGGTAGCGATCGCTATAGGGTTTCAGGCGCAGACGTTCGAGCAGCTTTTCAGCGCGGGCGAGAGCCTGATCTTTGCTCAAACCGAGCACGCGGCAGGGAGCTTCAATCAGATTTTGCTGCACGGTCAGATGCGGCCACAGATTGTACTGTTGGAACACCATACCCACGTTCTGGCGCAGCTCGCGAATGGCTTTGTCAGAAGGAGCTTTGGTAAAGTCGAAATGATTTCCGGCGATATGCAGCGTACCGGAACGCGGCATCTCCAGCAGATTAAGGACGCGCAGCAGCGAGCTTTTACCGGCACCGCTTGGGCCGAGCAGCACCAGCGTTTCCCCCTGCGGGCAATCCAGCGTGATGTCGAACAGCGCCTGGTGTGCGCCGTAGAAGCAATTAATGCCGTTTAATTTTATGCTCATCTGGGCAGTCTGATACATATAGCAATTGAGGCCGCAAATAGTACCTTTGGCAGAATAGTTATGCAATATTTATGCGTTAAAAGTTAAATGTAAACCATGTTTACATTTAAAGTTAGCACAAAATATGGCTTCGTGAAGGTGGGATAAGTCAATGTCGGCATTACCAGCGGAAATGCCGACATTTTACCGGGGTTATTTCATTCGGCCCGAGCGGCCCAACGCCTGGATTAGCGTTTTTCCAGACTCTGACGCAGGGTGCCCGCCGGCGCATGGGCGTTGTTGCCGAGGTAGCGCACGTCATCCACGGCCCAGCACTGGCCTTCCTGAATCATCAGCACTTCGTCTTTCCAGCTTTGGGTGCCCTGTTTCAGCTCCACGCGCAGGGGAATATTGCGCGCGTCGCGATTAGGGATGGTGGAGGCGCTGGCGACATCGGCGCTGTCGGCTGGCGTTGTGCTACTGGAGAAAAGATTTGACTGCAGCAGGGCGTTGTTAGACGGGTCCTGACGCGCGTCGTTCAGCAGTTTTGCCAGACCGTCGCTCAGGTATGGGCGCAGCGCGGTTAAATCGCTGTTGCGGTGCTGTACCTGGTAGTCATAAAACTTCTGCGCTACGTCATCCGGGCCGCCTTCGATGCAGGGGCCGCTGCGGGTGCCGTTATCTTTGTACGCAGGCGTGACGGTAGTACAGGCGCTGAGCGCCAGCGCGCAGGGGAGGACTAATGCAAGAACTTTGTAGCGCATGATGATTTCCTTATGAGCTCACTACGTTAGAATATCTTTTCAAGCATAGTGTATCAGATAGGGATTGTGCTTGACCCTTAGAGCTAACGCATTGAACGCTAAAGAAGGAGTTTCATCATGCAATTTTCCACCACTCCGACCCTCGAAGGTCAGCCCATCATTGAATACTGCGGCGTCGTCACGGGGGAAGCGATTCTGGGCGCCAACGTATTCCGCGATTTTTTCGCCAGCATCCGCGATATCGTCGGCGGTCGTTCCGGCGCCTATGAAAAGGAGCTGCGTAAGGCCCGTGAAATTGCGTTTGAAGAGCTGAGCGAGCAGGCGAAGGCGCTGGGCGCCAATGCGGTGGTCGGGATTGATATTGACTACGAAACTGTCGGTAAAGATAGCAGCATGCTGATGGTCAGCGTTAGCGGCACCGCGGTGAAGACCCGCCGATGAGAGCTTGCCGGGCAGGCGTACTGCTGGCGCTGCTGCTGGCGGGCTGCGCCAGCGAAAAAGGTATTATCGATCGCGATGGCTATCAGCTGGATACGCGCCATCCGGCGCAGGCGGCTTATCCGCGCATCAAAGTGCTGGTGATTCACTACACCGCCGACGATTTCGACGTTTCGCTGGCGACGCTGACGGATAACCAGGTGAGCTCTCACTACCTGATCCCGGAGAAACCGCCGCTGCACGGAGGCAAACCGCGGATCTGGCAGCTGGTGCCGGAAGAGGAACTTGCCTGGCATGCGGGCGTCAGCTTCTGGCGCGGCAGCACGCGCATTAACGACACTTCGATTGGCATCGAGCTGGAGAACCGCGGCTGGCAAAAAACGGCGGGGGTGAAAAGCTTTACGCCGTTTAATCCGGCGCAGATTGACGCCCTGATCCCGCTGGCGAAAGATATTATCGCCCGCTACCACATCGCGCCGCAGAACGTGGTCGCCCATGCGGATATCGCGCCGCAGCGCAAAGACGATCCGGGGCCGCTGTTCCCGTGGCGCAGGCTGGCCGAGCAGGGGATTGGCGCATGGCCTGATGCCCGGCGCGTGGCGTTTTATCTGCAGGGCCGTCCGTCATACGAGCCGGTAGACGCCGCAGCGCTGCTGGACGTCCTGGCGCGCTACGGCTATCAGGTGACGCCGGAAATGACGCCAGCGCAGCAGAAGCGGGTCATTATGGCTTTCCAGATGCACTTCCGTCCCGCGCGCTGGGACGGGGTTGCCGATGCGCAAACCCTGGCGATAGCCGAAGCGCTGCTGGAAAAGTACGGGCGGGGTTAATAGTGCAGCTTGCCGTGGTCCTTCAACCACGCGGCGGTGCGGAGAATCCCTTCATCCATCGTGATGACCGGCTGATAGCCTAGCTCCTGCTGGGCGCGGGAGATATCAAGAGTAAAATCAAAGTTCAGCTTAGAGACGCCGTAGTGGGTAAATGCGGGCTCTTTCGCTGACTTATTGCCAAAGCGCTCCATGCTGCGGGCGATGATATCCAGCATGGGATAGGGAACCGAACGGATGCGGCACTTAATCCCCAGCTCGTCTATGAGTTTCTGCACAATGCTGTGCAGGGTTTGCGGTTCGCCGTTAGTAATGTTGTACGCGCGGGCCGAGGGCAGAAGGTCACTCTGCGGCTGGCTGGCGAGCCACATCGCGTGTACCGCGTTTTCATAGTAGGTCATATCCACCAGCGCGCTGCCGCCGCGCGGCAACAGGACGCTGCCGTAGTGCTGCATCATCTGCGCCAGGCGCGGGATAAACACTTTATCATGCGGGCCAAACAGGCTTTGCGGGCGCAGGATTGTAAAACGGGTATTTGGGTTGGCCTGCGCCAGCAGATTGATCACATCTTCGCTTGCCGCCTTGCTGCGGGCGAATTCGTTGGCGAAACGCTGCGGGCGGAAATCCTCCGCAACATCGCGATGATGGTGATAATCAAAATAGAGCGACGGCGAAGAGATATGCACGAAGTTGCGCACGCCCCAGGCAACCGCCCACTCGCCGAGACGCCGGGTCGCGCGCACGTTAGCTAAATCGAAGGCCTGCTGGGTGCCCCACGGCGAGGTAAAGCTGGAACAGTGCCACAGGGTATCGATACCGGCGAGCATCACTTTGGCCTGCGAAGAGACCAGCTCGGTTAAGTCCGCAGGGACGAACTCTGCGCCCATTTTGCTCAGAAGCTTGCCCATCGCTTCGTTGCGCCCGGTCGCTCTGACGCTAATGCCCCTGTTACGCAGATATTCCACCGCGTTGCGGCCCAATCCGCTGGTCGCACCGGTAACCAGTACCTTCATATCGATCCACTGTTTAACAAAAGAATTTCGTGCGCATTTTTCCGTGATTCTGACTACGATGCAATGAGAATCATGAAAGAATTCTGCACCTATACTCTATTTGATGGTGATTTGCTCCGCCAGGTGGGCGATGCGTCGCGCCATACCGCGAAAAATAAACAGATGCGCCGGGATCATCAGCAGCCAGTAGAAAAGCCCCGGCATACCGTGCGGGTGCCACCAGGCGCGCACGTCCAGTTCGCGATGATCGCCTTTATCGCGCAGGGTAAAGCTCAGGCGGCCAAGGCCGGGCGCTTTCATGCCGAATAACAGCGTCAACTGCTTTTCCGGCTCGACGATAATCACCTTCCAGCTGTCCACCGCATCGCCGGTCTGCAGATATTCATTTTCCGGGCGACCTTTTGCCAGCCGGTGACCGACCAGCAGATCCATCACCCCGCGCGTTTTCCACAGAGCGTTGCCGAAGAAATAGCCCTCTTTGCCGCCAATTTGGTTGACTACCTTCCACAGCGCAGCAAGGCTGGCGGAAGTGTTAACGGTACAGCCTGCCTGTTTCGGATAGTAGCCGTACTCGGGCCGCCAGCGGGCGAAGGCCTGCGCATCGTAGCCCCAGTCGCTGGAGTTCACCAGCTGCTCCTCTTCTTTAAGCGTAAGGCGCACCGCTTCATCAAACGCGATAAGCGGTTGAGGAATTAAGGCCCGCAGGGCCCGATCGTCGGCAATCAGATCGTGCTTTAGCCCCTGGATCAGCGCTTTGGCCGTGGTTGGCGGCACTGAGGTAATGACGTTGAGAAACCATACCGAAATCCAGCGGGTCGGGAAAGGGATGGGGAGCAGCGGGCGGCGTTTGCCGCTGACCGCCATAAAGCGGATGAACTGCTGCTGATAGCTCAAAATTTCCGGTCCGGCGGCTTCAAACACCCGATGCTCGCGGGCCGGATGGTTTAGCAGCTGCAGCAGATAGTAGAGTAAATTTTCCAGCGCAATCGGCGTGGTGCGCGAGCGCACCCAGCGCGGCGGCGTCAGCACCGGCAGGTTGTAGACCATATCGCGCATCACTTCGAAGGCGGCGGAACCGGCGCCGACGATAATGCCGGCGCGAACTTCCGCTACCGGAACGCCTGATTCGCGCAGCAGATCGCCGGTGATCTGGCGGGCGCGCAGATGATCGGATTGCTCCTGCTTCTCCACCTGTAAGGAACTGAGAAAGATGACTTCGTTCACCGGCGACTTGCGCAGCGCGTCGCGAACGTTGAGGGCGACCCGCCGTTCGTGGCGGATAAAGTCCCCGCCTTCGCCCATCCCGTGCACCAGATAGTAAACGGTATCAGCCTGCGCCAGCAGGGCGGGTAGCGCGTCCGGCTGGTTTAAATCGAGCGAATAGCACTCGACGCCGGGGAGCTGCTGTTTTTTAAGCCTGTCGATGTGGCGTGCCGCCGCCAGCACGGTGAAGCCCTGCTCGCTGAGCCTTTTCACCAGATGCTGGCCGATATAACCGCTGGCGCCAAGCACCAGAATTCGCTGCGACACGCCGGACTCCTTAACGGTTTAAAAATGCCTGCCAGTGGCTAACCACCTCGGTGAGCTGCTGGCGGTTAACGTCAATATGCGTCACCAGGCGCACGATGGGCGAGGCGTTGATTAGCACCCCGCGTTCGCGCAGATACTCGCCCAGCGCGGCGGCGCGCGCTTCACCGACGCGAACAAACAGCATATTGGTATCATGACGCGTCACCTCGGCGCCGGCGGCGCGCAGCTGCTCCGCCATCCACGCGGCGTTGTCGTGATCCTCTTTTAAGCGCGCGACGTTGTTTTGCAAGGCATACAGGCCCGCGGCCGCCAGAATACCGGCCTGACGCATCCCGCCGCCGACCATTTTCCGCCAGCGGATAGCGCGGTGAATGTACTCTTCGCTCCCCACCAGCAGCGAGCCTACCGGCGCGCCGAGTCCTTTAGACAGGCAGATGGTGAAGGAGTCGCAGTAGCGGGCGATCTCGCGCAGCGCGCAGCCGTATTCCACGACGGCGTTAAAAATACGCGCCCCGTCAACGTGCAGCCCCAGGCCGCGCTGGCGCGTAAACTCCCAGGCATCTTTGAGATATTCACGCGGCAGCACTTTGCCGTTATGGGTGTTTTCCAGCGACAGCAGCCGGGTAGGGGCGAAATGGATATCGTCCGGTTTGATTTTGGCCGCGACTTTATCCAGCGGCAGGGAACCGTCCGCTGCGGCATCGATTGGCTGCGGCTGGATGCTGCCAAGCACCGCCGCGCCGCCGGCTTCGTAGAGATAGTTATGCGCGCCCTGGCCGACGATATACTCTTCGCCGCGCTGGCAGTGGCTGAGCAGGGCGACCAGGTTGGCCTGGGTGCCGCTAGGCAGGAAGATAGCGGCCTCTTTGCCCGCCAGGTCGGCGGCAAAGCGCTGGAGTTCGTTAACGGTCGGGTCATCGCCATATACGTCATCCCCGACCGGGGCGGCCATCATGGCTTCCAGCATGGCGCGGCCCGGACGGGTAACGGTATCGCTGCGTAAATCTATCATGTCATATCCTTATACACTTCATCCTTCGCGCTGCCCCGGCGTTGGCTGCTCCCTCAAACCCCGATCACAGAGTTATCTCTGCGCCCGGGGGTTTTCGGCCTTGCCGCCTTGAGGCAACACGAATAATTTTGCGTATGAATTGAAAAGGATATTTTTACCTTAGCCAGTTAGTTTTCGCCAGTTCGATAACTTCGTCGCCGCGGCCGCTGATAATCGCGCGCAGCATATAAAGGCTGAAACCTTTGGCCTGCTCCAGTTTAATTTGCGGCGGCATCGCCAGCTCTTCACTGGCGACGACCACATCTACCAGGACCGGGCCATCGGTAGCGAAAGCGGTTTGCAGCGCTTCATCAACCTCTGACGCGCTTTCAACACGTATGCCCTTGATGCCGCACGCTTCGGCGATGCGGGCAAAGTTGGTGGCGTGAAGTTCAGTGCCGTCTGTCAGATAGCCCCCGGCCTTCATCTCCATCGCCACGAAGCCCAGTACGCTGTTATTGAAGATAACGATCTTCACCGGCAGCTTCATCTGCGCCAGCGAGAGAAAATCCCCCATCAGCATGCTGAAGCCGCCGTCGCCACACATTGCCACAACCTGACGGTCAGGGGCGGTGGCCTTCGCACCGATGGCCTGCGGCATGGCGTTAGCCATTGACCCATGATTGAACGATCCGAGCAGGCGACGCTTACCGTTCATCTGCAAATAACGCGCGGCCCAGACGGTCGGCGTACCCACGTCGCAGGTAAAGATGGCATCGTCGTCGGCATAGTGGCTGATGCGCTGCGCCAGATACTGCGGATGAATTGTTTTGTCGCTGGGCTTCGCCAGGTCATCAAGCCCCTTGCGCGCGTCGCGATAGTGTTCCAGCGCTTTATCGAGGAACTTACGGTCGGTTTTCTCCTCAAGATGCGGCATCAGCGCGCTGAGGGTCGATTTAATATCGCCGACCAGCGCCATATCCACTTTACTGTGGGCGCCAATACTGCCGGGATTGATATCAATCTGAATGATTTTCGCGTCCGTCGGGTAGAAGGCGCGATAGGGGAACTGGGTGCCGAGCAGCACCAGGGTGTCGGCGTTCATCATGGTGTGGAAGCCGGAGGAGAAGCCAATCAGTCCGGTCATCCCCACATCATAAGGGTTGTCGTATTCTACGTGCTCTTTGCCGCGCAGCGCGTGAACGATAGGCGCTTTGAGCTTCGCGGCGAAGTCTACCAGCTCTTTATGCGCCCCGGCGCAGCCGCTGCCGCACATCAGGGCGATGTTGCTTGAATAGCGCAGCAGCTGGGCCAGCTTTTTCAGCTCTTCTTCCGCCGGCGTCACCTGCGGCAGCGGCGCGTGGTACCAGTGGCTGCTGGCGCTTTCCGGCGCGGCTTTCAGCGCAACGTCGCCGGGAAGCACCACTACCGAGACGCCGCGGTTAATCACTGCTTTGCGCATGGCGATGGCCAGCACCTGCGGGATCTGTTCCGGGGTTGAGACCAGTTCACAGTAGTGACTGCATTCCCGGAACAGCTCCTGCGGATGCGTTTCCTGAAAATAGCCGCTGCCGATTTCGCTGGAAGGAATATGGGCGGCGATGGCCAGAACCGGAACGTGATTGCGGTGGCAGTCGAAAAGGCCGTTAATCAGATGCAGGTTGCCCGGCCCGCAGGAGCCTGCGCAGACCGCCAGTTCGCCGGTAAGCTGCGCTTCCGCCCCGGCGGCGAAGGCGGCCACTTCTTCATGGCGCGTGGGCATCCAGTCGATGGTCCCCATACGGTTCAGGCTGTCGCTTAAGCCGTTGAGCGAATCCCCGGTTACGCCCCAAATACGTTTAACGCCAGCCTGTTCAAGAGTTTTGGCAATGTATGCCGCCACGGTCTGTTTCATGGTTCTCCATCTCCTTTTTGTGATAACGCTTACAAGCTTAGATGAAACTGCCAGTTACGCTCGCTTTCACCTCTCATTTTCCGCTGGTTTTTTTCAGCGAAAACTCCGCATAATCTGAGCTCACATAAAGTGGTAAACAGGAATCATTTCAAATGGTTAAATCGCTGTTAAATGCTGTTAATAAACTGCTATCCCATGACGATTTCGGCAAACTCTTGTTACGACTTGCCGTTGGCGGGCTGATGCTGTTTCACGGGTTGCATAAGCTATTTGATGGCGTAGGGGGAATCAGCAATATGCTGGTAGCAAAAGGATTGCCGGGGTTTATCGCTTATGGGGTTTTAGTGGGCGAGGTGGTAGCGCCTTGCCTGCTGATTCTGGGAGTGCTTACGCGTCCGGCGGCGCTGGTGCTGGCGTTTACGATGGTCGTGGCCTGGCTGATGGTCGGGACGGGCAAAACCTTTGCGCTGGATGCGGTAGGCGCGTGGGCGATTGAGAGCCTGGTCTATTTCTTTGTGGGCGCGCTGGCGATTGCCTTCCTCGGGGCAGGGCGCTATGCCATCGGCGGCAATTCGGCCTGGCGGTAAACGTTGCCGGACGGCGTTGCGCCATCCGGCAGCTGAGGGTTAAGCCAGTACCAAATCACCCTGCGGGTGGCAGGAGCAGGCCAGCACGTAGCCTTCAGCGATTTCCGCATCGGTTAACGTCATGGTACTGCTGACGGTATATTCTCCGGAAACCACTTTGGTTTTGCAGCAGCCGCAGACGCCTGCGCGACAGGCGACGGTAATTGGCACCTTATTGCTTTCCAGCGCTTCGAGCAGCGTGGTGCCGACCGGCGCGTAGAACGCTTTCGCCGGCTGCAGTTTGGTGAACTTCAGGCCGCTGGTAGCGGCTTCGGCTACCGGCGTAAAGAACTGCTCTTTAAAGAAACGCGTCGCGCCCAGCGCTTTCACCTCCTGCTCAACCCAATCCATATACGGCGCCGGGCCGCAGGTCATCACGGTACGAGAGGTCAGATCCGGTACACTTTTCAGCAGATCGGTCGTCAGTCGGCCAGAAACAAAACCGTGGGTGGCATTGTTTTCAGCGACTAAGGTCACCGGATATTCGCGCCATTCGTCGGCAAAAATAACATCTTGCGGTGAACGAACGTTAAAGATCACCTGCACATCGGCCTGCGGGCGGTACTTTGCCAACCAGCGACGCATTGACATGATTGGCGTAACGCCGCAGCCAGCAGCCAGCATCAGGAACTTATCTTCAGTCTTATCTTCACAGGTAAATTCACCCATGGCATCGGACAGCCAGATATAGTCGCCGCGCTTCACGTCGCGGGTCAGCCACTGTGAGCCTGCGCCATCGTCAATCCGACGGATGGTCAGCGTGATGTACTCGCTTACTCCCGGCGTCGATGAAATGGTGTAAGCACGCAGCGTCTCCGCTGAATTACGTACGCTGACCAGTGCATACTGCCCGGCGCGGTACGGATAATAGTCGTGGCACAGCAACGAAATTGTCCATACATCCGGCGTTTCCTGATGGATGTGATGAACCTGCATCCGCCATGGGCACTGATGAGTTGGCATTGTCATTCTTTACTCCTTACGCGCTCAGCAGCTGCTTCATGTCTTCTTCAACGGTGGTCACGGAACGCAGACCGAATTTCTCGTTGAGAACGGCCAGCAGGTCCGGCGTGAAGAAGCCCGGCGCCGTCGGGCCGGTGACGATATTTTTCACGCCCAGCGACAGCAGGGTCAGCAGAATAACAATCGCTTTCTGTTCAAACCAGGAGAGCACCAGAGACAGCGGCAGGTCGTTCACGCCACAACCCAGTTTCTCAGCCAGGGTGACCGCCAGGATGATGGCAGAGTAAGCGTCGTTACACTGACCGGCATCGACCAGACGCGGCAGACCTTCGATATCGCCGAATTCGAGTTTGTTGAAACGGTATTTACCGCAGGCCAGGGTCAGGATCAGGCAGTCGTCCGGTACGCTGGTGGCGAAATCGGTGAAGTAGTTACGTTCGCCGCGCGCCCCGTCGCAGCCGCCCACCAGGAAGATATGGCGCAGTTTTTCACGGCTCACCAGGTCGATCAGCGTATCAGCCGCGCCCAGCAGGGTCTGACGACCGAAGCCAACGGTGATCAGGTGCGGGATCTCGCTGTACGGGAAGCCCGCCATCTGCTGCGCCTGGGCGATAACCGGGGCGAAATCTTCGCCTTCCAGATGATTGACGCCTGGCCAGCCGACGATGCTGCGGGTCCAGATACGGTCGTCATAGGCACCGACGGTTGGGTCGATGATGCAGTTAGAGGTCATCACAATCGGGCCAGGGAAGCGGGCAAACTCGACCTGCTGGTTTTGCCAGCCGCTGCCGTAGTTACCAATCAGATGCTTGAATTTACGCAGTTCCGGGTAACCGTGCGCTGGCAGCATTTCACCGTGGGTGTAGACGTTAACCCCGGTACCTTCGGTTTGCTCCAGCAGGTTGTACAGATCTTTCAGGTCATGGCCGGAAATCAGAATGCATTTGCCTTCGGTCGCTTTGACGTTGACCTGAGTCGGGGTGGGGTGACCATATTTAGTGGTCTCACCAGCGTCCAGAATGCTCATCACTTTGAAGTTCATCTGGCCGATTTCCATCGAGCACTCCAGCAGCGCGTTCATATCGGCAGGCCAGGTACCGAGCCACGCCATGATTTTATGGTACTGGGCGTAGATGTCGTTGTCGTACTGACCCAGAACGTGCGCGTGCTCCATATAAGCCGCAGCGCCTTTCAGGCCGTACAGGCACAGCAGGCGCAGGCCGAGAATGTTCTCGCCGATGGCCGCTTTGTCTTTGTTCGGGGTGAATTCCGCCGCCTGGCGCTGCAGGTCGCCCAGATCGTCGCTCGCCAGCTGCAGATCGGCCATCGGGTTGTTAACCGTCGCGTGGGCATCAATGTTCAGGCACTGGGCTTTCAGCGCTTCACGCAGGGTGATGGCCTCGCGCGCATAGCCAACGATGCGCGGGGAATCGAAGTTAACGTTGGTCAGCGTGGAGAAAAAAGCGCGCGGCGCAAAGCTGTCGATGCCGTGGTCGATGATGCCGTATTCACGGGCTTTAAGCGCCCAGGCGGAGAGCCCCTGCAGAGAGGCAATCAGCAGATCCTGCAGATCGGACGTTTCGGCCGTTTTCCCGCACATACCCTGCGCGTAAGAGCAGCCGTTCCCTGCCGGGGTACGGATGGTTTGTTCACATTGCACACAAAACATGGTCACACCTTTTTTAAAGTTATATTTAATATACATGTTTAAGGTTATGCCCGAGCGCGAGAAGAGAAAAGGTATTTCTGATACAACTTACGGGGAGATTGATTTAGCGCAAAATTGGCGGCAGAAGACTACCGCCAGAGAGGTATTAAGCGGAGAAGAAAGCCATCAATATGGGCACCAGCAGACTGAGAATGAAGCCATGAACGATGGCCGCCGGCACAATCTCCACCCCGCCAGAGCGTTGCAGTACCGGCAGCGTAAAGTCCATTGATGTCGCGCCGCAAAGGCCCAGCGCGGTGGAACGGCTGCGGCGCACCAGTCCGGGGATAAGCATTATCGCCAGCAGCTCGCGGGCAAGATCGTTAAAGAAGGCCGCGCTGCCAATTACCGGGCCATAGGATTCGGTCAGCAGGATCCCGGAGAGCGAATACCAGCCAAACCCGGAAGCCATGGCTAGGCCGGTTTTTAGCGGCAGGTCGAGAATAAAGGCGTTGATGATACCGCCCAGCAGTGAACTGACCATGACCACTACCGCGACAATCATTCCGCGGCGATTCAGTACGATCTGCCGCAGCGTCATGCCATTATTGCGCAGTTGAATACCGATGAGGAACAAAAGGAAGATCAGGGTATATTCGCTGGCCTCGGTGGCGTGTTGTAAAAAGGATATGCCGCTCAGACCAATCATAAAACCAATAAATACCACGCCGCATAGCTGAAGGGATTCCAGAGCCATTGCCAGACGGGAGGGTAATTTTTCCTGACGATGATGATTTTGCCAGGGCATTTTTTGCTCGAGCCACATCAGGGCGGCAATATTGCACAGCAGAATAATAACGACGCTGACCGCCGCATAATGAAGGATCGCCAGGAGGTTGCTGGCCAGATTATCCAGGAAGGCCAGGCTAATACCCATAAAAAAGAGAATAACGTAGACAATCCAGCTCAGAAGTCGCGCGATGAGTTTAAGGGCTGATGGCCGATGAAGAGGAATAAGATAGCCTATAACCAACGGCAGCAGAATGATTAAAAGTCCCGAAAACATGAACGACCTGGTCCTTGCAGAATGAAAATAGCGCCCCTGACACTACCCAAATCGCCGGACTGAGTAAAGTGGTGGAAAAAAAGAAAGGCCCGGCAGCACCGGGCCTCAAGAAAAGTGGGGGACGTTTAGCTGCGTTTTTCCAGCAGGGTGCGGTAGAGCACGCCGCCGAGAATGCCGCCGATAATCGGCATCACCCAGAATAGCCACAGCTGCTGCAGCGCCCAGCCGCCCTGGAATATCGCTACCGCGGTGCTGCGTGCCGGGTTTACCGACGTGTTGGTGACCGGAATGCTGATCAGGTGGATAAGCGTTAGCGCCAGGCCAATAGCGATAGGAGCGAAGCCGGCAGGTGCGTTTTTATCCGTGGCGCCGTGAATGACCAGCAGGAAGCCGCAGGTCAGGACGATCTCAATCACAATAGCGGAGAGCATGGAGAAACCGCCGGGAGAATGTTCGCCATAGCCGTTCGATGCGAATCCGCTAGCGGCGGCGTCAAAGCCCGCTTTACCGCTGGCGACAACGTACAGAATAGCGGCGGCGATAATACCGCCGACAACCTGGGCGATAATATAACCAATCACGTCCCTGGCCGGGAAACGACCGCCGGCCCATAAACCTAAAGTTACCGCCGGGTTAAAGTGTCCGCCGGAAATATGACCGACGGCATACGCCATGGTTAATACGGTTAAACCGAAAGCCAGCGCGACGCCGGCAAAACCAATTCCCAGCTCAGGGAATGCCGCAGCCAGAACGGCGCTGCCGCAACCACCAAATACCAGCCAGAATGTACCAAAGCATTCTGCTGCTAATTTTCTAAACATAACCACCTCAATAAAAACGTAAACGCGCACGAGTTTTCGTGCCGGCCTTTATTTTCGCCACAAAGAATGACGACCAGAATAAAGCGACGCTATTCTAGGGACGATCGCCACCTTGGGACCAGTTAAATAAATTGATGTAATTTGATTTAGAACAATGCGCTGGAATTCCTTTTCATGTCGGATTTTTAAAAGTGTAGAACAAAAACGGTTAAAAAAACGACTTTCAATGATGAATGCGTTTCTCAATTAAGTGAAGTACGGCGCATCACATACCCCCCTGCAGCCATGAGCGATTCGCTGACGCCCGGAGTGTCATGTTGATGCTCACCTCGCTATACTGCTGATAACTGAAGGAGATAGTCGCCACTGAGCGGAGGGCATATGCATCTTGAGCGCGTAGAAATAGTCGGTTTTCGCGGCATTAACCGATTATCGTTGATGCTGGAACAAAATAACGTGCTGATTGGCGAAAATGCCTGGGGTAAATCCAGCCTGCTGGATGCCCTGACGCTGCTCCTGTCGCCGGAGTTCGACCTCTATCATTTTGTTCGGGAAGATTTTTGGTTTCCGCCCGGCGATATTCAGGGGCGCGAGCATCATCTGCATATCATCCTGACCTTCCGTGAAAATGAACCCGGTCGCCATCGGGTTCGACGCTATCGTCCTCTCAGCAGCTGCTGGGTTCCCTGCGACGATGGCTATCAGCGCGTTTTCTATCGCCTGGAGGGGGAGCTTGCCGATGACGACAGCGTGATGACTCTGCGCAGCTTTATTGATGGTGAAGGGAAAGCGCTGGAGCTTGACGATATTGATGAACTCGCCCGTCACCTGGTACGGCTGATGCCGGTTCTGCGGCTACGCGACGCCCGCTTTATGCGACGGATCCACAACGGCACCGTTCCGCACTCGCCGCAGATCGAAATTACCGCTCGCCAGCTTGATTTCCTCTCTCGCGAACTGGTACATCATCCGCAAAATTTAACCGATGGGCAGATCCGCCAGGGGCTGTCGGCTATGGTGCAATTGCTGGAGCACTATTTTGCCGAGCAGAGCAGCGCGCAGTCGCGCCATCGTCTGATGCGCCGTCATTCACATGATGAACAGCGCAGCTGGCGCTACCTGGATATTATCAACAGGATGATCGACAAGCCCGGCGGGCGCAGCCATCGGGTGATTTTATTGGGGCTGTTTTCGACTCTGCTGCAGGCGAAAGGCACGGTAAGACTCGATCGCGATGCGCGGCCGCTCTTGTTGATTGAGGATCCGGAAACCCGGTTGCATCCTATTATGCTGTCGGTGGCCTGGCATTTGCTCAATTTACTGCCGCTGCAGCGGGTGACGACAACGAACTCCGGCGAGCTGCTGTCATTAACGCCCGTCGAGCACGTCTGTCGGCTGGTGCGTGAATCTTCACGAGTGTCGGCCTGGCGGCTGGGGCCCGGCGGGATGAATGCGGAAGACAGCCGGCGCATCGCGTTTCATATTCGCTTTAACCGCGCTTCATCGCTGTTTGCCCGCTGCTGGCTGCTGGTGGAGGGGGAGACGGAAACCTGGGTTATCAACGAGCTGGCCCGCCAGTGCGGCCATCACTTTGATGCGGAAGGGGTGAAGGTCATTGAGTTTGCCCAGTCGGGTTTGAAACCGCTGATTAAATTCGCCCGGCGAATGGGTATTGAGTGGCATGTGCTGGTGGATGGCGATGAAGCCGGGAAGAAATACGCCGCCACCGTTCGCAGTTTGTTGAATGACGATAAAATGCTGGAGCGAGACCATCTCACCGCGCTACCGGCGATGGATATGGAGCATTTTATGTACCGTCAGGGCTTCGACGATGTTTATCACCGGGTCGCGCAGCTGCCGATGAATATACCCATGAATATGCGGCGGGTGATCACCAAAGCGATTCATCGCTCGTCTAAGCCCGACCTGGCGATTGAAGTGGCGATGGAGGCCGGACGGCGCGGGGTTGACGCCATTCCGACGCTGTTGAAAAAAATGTTCTCTCGCGTGCTATGGCTGGCGCGCGGACGCGCGGATTAGCGCTGGCCGCTGTTTCTCTCTTTCTGCCGGGCTATCCATCCCGGCAGGTCTTCATCTGCATACCCTCAACTTCAGTTAAACAAAAATGAAGCGCATCTAAAAATGCGCGTTATTCTATTGCCGCATTTAGATAGAATTGTCGCGGGTTCTGCGGGTTAAAACATCAGGAATTGTTATGAAATTAAATGGAAAGCGCAGGAAAGTTTGGTGGCTGCTGGCGATTGTCGTGCTGGCCCTCGCCGTCTGGGGATGGCGAATTCTGAATGCGCCGCTGCCGCAGTATCAGACGCTGGTGGTGCGTAAAGGCGACCTTCAGCAGAGCGTGCTGGCGACCGGTAAGCTCGATGCGTTGAAAAAAGTGGACGTCGGGGCGCAGGTGAGCGGGCAGCTAAAAACGCTGCGCGTCGAGATTGGCGACAAAGTCAAAAAAGACCAGCTGCTGGGGGTTATCGACCCGGAGCAGGCGGAAAACCAGATAAAGGAAGTCGAAGCGACGTTGATGGAGCTACGGGCGCAGCTGAACCAGGCGCGCGCGGAACGTAAGCTATCTGCGGCGACGCTGGCTCGTCAGCAGAAGCTGGCGCAGCGGCAGCTGGTCTCTCGCCAGGACCTCGATACCGCCGCGACTGACTTAGCGGTCAAAGAGGCGCAAATCGGCACGATTGAAGCGCAGGTCAAACGCAATCAGGCGACCCTGGATACGGCCAAAACCAACCTCGACTACACCAAAATTCTGGCGCCGATGTCCGGAGAAGTGACGCAAATCACCACCCTGCAGGGGCAGACGGTGATTGCCGCCCAGCAGGCGCCGAATATTTTGACCCTGGCCGATCTCAGCACCATGCTGGTGAAGGCGCAGGTCTCGGAAGCGGACGTCATTCATCTTAAGCCGGGGCAAAAGGCCTGGTTTACCGTACTGGGCGATCCGCTGACGCGCTATGAAGGAACGCTGAAGGATATTCTCCCGACGCCCGAAAAGGTCAACGACGCTATTTTCTACTACGCCCGTTTTGAAGTGCCGAACCCGCAGGGCATCCTGCGCCTGGAGATGACCGCCCAGGTGCATATTCAGCTCTCAGAAGTGAAAAATGTTATCACCATCCCGCTGAGCGCGCTGGGTGAGGCCATCGGCGATAACCGCTATCACGTGCGTCTGCTGCGTACCGGTGAAGTTAAAGAGCGTGAAATCGTTATCGGCGCGCGTAACGACACCGATGTGGCGGTGGTGAAAGGGCTGGACGAGGGGGATGAAGTCATTATCGGCGAAGGTGTGGCCGGAGCGGCGAAATGACGGCGTTACTGGAACTGCGTGATATTCGCCGCAGCTACCCCTCCGGCGATGGCAACGTTGAGGTGCTGAAAGGCATTACGTTGAACATTGCCGCCGGTGAGATGGTGGCAATCGTCGGCGCGTCCGGCTCCGGGAAATCCACGCTGATGAATATTCTCGGCTGTCTGGACAAACCGACCGGCGGTACCTACCGGGTCGCGGGAACGGACGTGGCTCGTCTCAACGGCGACGAGCTGGCGCGCCTGCGGCGGGAACATTTCGGTTTTATTTTTCAGCGCTATCACCTGTTATCGCATCTCACCGCGGCGCAGAACGTGGAAGTTCCTGCGGTTTATGCCGGCGCCGAGCGCAAAGCGCGCCTGGCTCGGGCCCATGAGCTGCTGGTTCGGCTGGGGCTGGGCGACAGAGCTGAATATCAGCCTTCGCAGCTCTCCGGCGGCCAGCAGCAACGGGTGAGTATCGCCCGCGCCCTGATGAACGGCGGGGAAGTGATTCTGGCGGATGAGCCAACCGGTGCGCTGGACAGCCGCTCCGGCGAAGAGGTCATGGGGATCCTTCACCAGCTAAAAGCGCAGGGGCATACGGTGATTATCGTCACCCATGACCCGCAGGTGGCGGCCCAGGCGGAGCGGGTGATTGAGATCCACGACGGTGAAATCGTGCGTAATCCGCCCGCGCTGAGTCCGGCGCAAGGCGGCGTACTGCGCCAGCGCACGGCGGCCGAACCGTCGGCGTGGCGTCAGTTCAGCAGCGGCTTTCGCGAAGCGCTGATCATGGCCTGGCGCGCGATGGCGGCGAATAAAATGCGTACGCTGCTGACGATGCTCGGCATTATTATCGGCATCGCTTCGGTGGTGTCGATTGTGGTGGTGGGCGATGCCGCGAAGCAGATGGTGCTGGCCGATATTCGCGCTATCGGAACGAATACCATTGATGTATATCCCGGCAAGGATTTCGGCGATGACGATCCTCGCTATCAGCAATCGCTCAAGTACGACGATCTTTTAGCTATTCAGAAACAGCCGTGGGTGAGCTCGGCGACCCCGGCGGTATCAAAAAGCCTGCGCCTGCGGGCGGATAACATCGACGTTGCCGCCAGCGCCGAGGGCGTGGGGGCGCAGTACTTTAACGTCTACGGCATGACCTTTAGCGAAGGCAATACCTTTAACGAGCTTCAGCTAAATAGCCGCGCGCAGGTGGTGGTGCTCGACAGCAACGCGCGCCGACAGCTATTTCCGCATAAAGCGCGGGTCGTCGGCGAAGTGATTCTGGTCGGCAATATGCCCGCGACGGTGATCGGCGTGGCGGATGAAAAACAGTCAATGTTCGGCAGCAGCAAAATTCTGCGCGTCTGGTTGCCCTATACCACGATGGCTGGCCGGGTGATGGGGCAGTCGTGGCTGAATTCCATCACCGTGCGCGTCAATGAAGGCTACGACAGCGCGGTTGCCGAGCAGCAGCTGTTGCGTCTACTGGAACTGCGTCACGGTAAGAAAGATGTTTTCACCTGGAATATGGACAGCATCTTGAAAACGGCGGAACGGACCACACATACATTACAGCTGTTTCTGACGCTGGTGGCGGTGATTGCGCTGGTGGTCGGCGGGATTGGCGTGATGAATATTATGCTGGTCTCAGTCACCGAACGCACGCGGGAGATCGGTATCCGTATGGCGGTCGGGGCGCGGGCCAGCGATGTCTTACAGCAGTTTTTGATCGAGGCGGTGCTGGTTTGCCTGGTTGGCGGGGCGCTGGGCGTCACGCTTTCGCTGCTGATTGCCTTTGTATTACAGCTGTTTTTACCCGGCTGGGAGATCGGTTTTTCACCGTTGGCGCTATTGACCGCGTTTTTATGCTCCACGTTGACCGGGGTGCTGTTTGGCTGGCTACCGGCGCGCAATGCGGCTCGTCTGGACCCCGTCGACGCACTGGCGCGCGAGTAGCGATAAAAAAATGCCAGTCAGAAGGACTGGCATTTTGCTGGCGGGATGTACACAATGAAGCAAAAGAGTTATGCGGCTGTTTCTGTTTCTTCAGCTTCAACAGGGACAATCACGCTGGCGTGGTTACCTTTTGGCCCCTGGTGAACATCAAACCGAACCGCTTGTCCGGCTTTTAGCGTTCTGTAACCATCCATCTGGATGGTCGAGTAATGGGCGAAAATGTCTTCGCCGCCGCCCTCAGGGCAGATAAAACCGAACCCTTTGGCATTGTTGAACCACTTAACAGTACCCATTTCCATACTTCGACATCCTTCGTAAATCTTATAAGTAAGATGGAATGAACCGGTAGTGGAGTGACGAGTTGTTCATTTGCTCGCCAACTCTCGCCACTACAATTTAGAGAAATCAGGAAATGCGTCAAGCGATTGACGCCAGGGGACGGTGAAAAATGCGTCAAAATTTGAAGCAGTTAACGCTATTGCCGGGGAATGTGACAGACGTCGCGGATGGAAGTAATAGATGATAATTATCTATGATCTATTGTAGATTTGTGATGTGCATAGCCTCTGGTCATCGACAGGCCACCGCCTGTTGGCAACAGCAACCGATGATGAACACTGACGATGAGTAAGAGAGACTGGTTGGACTTCGATCAGCTAATTGAGGACGAAGTTAAAGATGCGCTTAAACCGCCATCTATGTATAAAGTGATATTAGTCAATGATGACTACACTCCAATGGAGTTTGTTATTGACGTGTTACAAAAATTCTTTTCTTATGATGTTGAACGTGCAACGCAACTGATGCTGACGGTTCACTATCAAGGTAAAGCGATTTGCGGGGTGTTTACCGCAGAAGTCGCAGAAACCAAAGTATCGATGGTGAACCAGTATGCGAGGGAGAACGAACATCCGTTGTTGTGTACGCTAGAAAAAGCCTGAATGCAGGCAATAAACTTGGGGGAGGTGCCTATGCTCAATCAAGAACTGGAACTCAGTTTAAACATGGCTTTCGCCAGAGCGCGCGAGCACCGTCATGAGTTCATGACCGTCGAGCACTTGTTGCTGGCGCTGCTTAGCAACCCTTCGGCCCGCGAAGCGCTTGAAGCGTGTTCAGTGGACCTGGTCGCGCTGCGTCAGGAGCTTGAAGCCTTCATCGAACAGACCACACCCGTACTGCCTGCAACGGAAGAAGAGCGCGACACTCAGCCGACGCTGAGCTTCCAGCGCGTGCTGCAACGTGCTGTTTTCCACGTCCAGTCTTCCGGCCGCAGCGAAGTGACCGGCGCCAACGTTCTGGTCGCGATTTTTAGCGAACAGGAATCTCAGGCGGCATACCTGCTGCGTAAACATGAAGTCAGCCGACTTGATGTGGTGAATTTCATCTCTCACGGTACGCGTAAAGACGAGCCGAGCCAGTCTTCCGATAACAGCGGAAGTCAGCCTGGCAGCAGCGAAGAGCAAGCAGGCGGGGAGGATCGTATGGAAAACTTCACCACCAACCTCAACCAGCTTGCCCGCGTAGGCGGTATCGATCCGCTGATCGGCCGCGAGAAAGAGCTGGAACGTGCTATTCAGGTTCTGTGCCGCCGCCGCAAGAACAACCCGCTGCTGGTGGGGGAATCCGGCGTTGGTAAAACCGCTATTGCTGAAGGTCTTGCCTGGCGTATCGTGCAGGGCGACGTGCCGGAAGTGATGGCCGATTGCACTATCTATTCACTGGATATTGGCTCGCTGCTGGCAGGTACCAAATACCGCGGCGACTTTGAAAAACGCTTTAAAGCGCTGCTTAAGCAGCTGGAGCAGGACACCAACAGTATTCTGTTCATCGATGAGATCCACACCATTATCGGTGCGGGGGCGGCTTCCGGCGGGCAGGTCGATGCCGCTAACCTGATTAAACCGCTGCTTTCCAGCGGTAAGATTCGGGTCATTGGCTCGACGACCTATCAGGAGTTCAGCAACATCTTTGAAAAAGATCGTGCCCTGGCGCGGCGTTTCCAGAAAATTGATATCACCGAACCTTCCGTGGAAGAGACGGTGCAGATTATTAACGGCCTGAAGCCGAAGTATGAAGCGCACCACGACGTCCGTTACACCGCGAAAGCGGTACGTGCGGCGGTAGAGCTGGCGGTGAAGTACATTAACGATCGTCATCTGCCGGATAAGGCGATTGACGTGATTGATGAAGCCGGGGCGCGTGCGCGCTTGATGCCGGTGAGCAAACGTAAGAAAACGGTTAACGTGGCGGATATTGAGTCCGTGGTGGCGCGGATTGCGCGTATACCTGAGAAGAGCGTTTCCCGCAGCGATCGCGATACGCTGAAAAACCTCGGCGATCGCCTGAAAATGCTGGTCTTCGGTCAGGATAAGGCGATTGAGGCCTTAACCGAAGCGATCAAGATGGCGCGCGCCGGGCTTGGCCATGAGCACAAACCCGTCGGCTCTTTCCTGTTCGCCGGGCCTACCGGGGTCGGTAAAACCGAGGTTACCGTACAGCTGGCGAAGTCGCTGGGCATTGAGCTGCTGCGTTTTGATATGTCCGAATATATGGAACGTCATACCGTCAGCCGCTTAATCGGTGCGCCTCCGGGCTACGTCGGTTTCGATCAGGGCGGGCTGCTGACCGATGCGGTTATTAAGCATCCGCACGCGGTGCTGCTGCTGGATGAAATTGAAAAAGCGCATCCGGACGTCTTTAACCTGCTGCTGCAGGTGATGGATAACGGGACGCTGACCGACAACAACGGCCGCAAAGCGGATTTCCGCAACGTGGTGCTGGTGATGACCACCAACGCCGGGGTTCGCGAAACCGAGCGTAAATCCATTGGCCTCATCCATCAGGACAACAGTCCGGATGCGATGGATGAGATCAAAAAGATCTTTACGCCGGAGTTCCGTAACCGTCTCGACAACATTATCTGGTTCGATCATCTGTCTACGACGGTTATCCATCAGGTGGTGGATAAATTTATCGTCGAGCTGCAGGTTCAGCTGGATCAGAAAGGCGTCTCTTTGGAAGTCAGCCAGGAAGCCCGCGATTGGCTGGCCGAGAAAGGCTACGACCGGGCCATGGGCGCGCGTCCGATGGCGCGGGTGATTCAGGACAACCTGAAAAAACCGCTGGCCAACGAGCTGCTGTTTGGCTCACTGGTTGACGGCGGACAGGTGACCGTTGAACTGGATAAAGAGAAAAATGCGCTGACCTACGACTTCCAGAGTGCGCAGAAGCACAAACCGGAAGCGGCGCATTAAGTTTCGGTACTCAGTGACAAAACCGGCCTCAGGGCCGGTTTTTTTATCTGCGCGCTTTAAGTTGTAAATGACGCAGAAATGAAAAGACCGGGAATTATCCCGGCCTTCAGCATCTGGCGCGCTAAGCGCGAAAACGATCAGCGACTACGGAAGACAATGCGGCCTTTGCTCAGGTCGTACGGGGTCAGCTCAACAGTCACTTTGTCGCCCGTCAGAATGCGGATGTAGTTTTTACGCATTTTACCGGAAATATGCGCAGTTACCACGTGACCGTTTTCCAGTTCTACGCGGAACATAGTGTTAGGCAGCGTATCAAGTACGGTGCCCTGCATTTCAATATTGTCTTCTTTGGCCATCTAGTCCTCTGGGGTATCACTACCGTAGTTTTGAACCGGCAAGATAATGCCGAAGTTCAGCAAGTATGTAAAGTTTTACGTCAAATCGCCGAAGTAGTTTTGGCGCATTACCCGTAATTCACGCGGATAAACCGGGTGACAGGCGCAAACGTAAAGGGGGAGTGACAGAACAATGGGTGTTATCTGACTCTTATTATTCCCAAACGGCGGCGGGGCAACGGGCAGAAGCTACTCTACCGCGCAATTATAACATCCCAACAAAAAATGTGCTGAAAACATTTATGCTTCTCCTGCAAATAGCATCCTTGGTACCCAGAATCGCTCCGGCAGACGATACGTCCGCAGCACGGAAAGATAGTCGAGGTAATCGCGGCGGGGAATTTCCACTGCGCCCAGCGACGCCGTATGCTTATTCAGCACCTGACAATCGATTAATTTTCCGCCATCCTGCGAAAATATCTGGCTAAAGACCAGCAGCGCGGTTTTAGAGGCGTTTTCGGCACGGCTGAACATCGACTCTCCGCAAAACAGCGCGCCCTGCGCGACGCCGTACATCCCGCCGACTAATTCCTTTCCCTGCCATACTTCAACAGAATGAGCATGTCCCAGCTCATGCAGCTGGTGGTACGCCTGAACGATCCCCGGCGTTATCCATGTTCCCTCATCGCGGTGGTCGGCGCAGCCCTCGATAACCTGACCAAAGGCGTGATTCAGCGTGACGCGATAAGGCGAGCGCTGATGGAAACGCTTCATGCTGCGGCTGAGATGAAATTTCTCTGGCCACAGTACCGCTCGCGGATCGGGGGACCACCACAAAATAGGGTCGCCGGGCGAAAACCACGGAAAAATACCGCGCTGATAGGCCATCAGTAAACGCGCCGGGCTAAGATCGCCGCCCAGCGCTAACAGGCCATTAGGTTCGCGTAAAGCGCCTTCCGGGGAGGGGAAGGCGATGGAATGATGAGAGAGCTGAACCAGCCGCATTTTTACCTCAACGCATCAGGCAATGATTCAATAGTAGCCTACAGGCGCTGCTTAAACTGGTAGTAACGCCCCTGTTCAGCCAGCAGTTCTGCGTGACTACCTTGCTCAATAATCTTCCCGTTGTCCATGACTATTATCTGATTAAAACGCGCCAGTCCGCGCAGACGATGGGTTACCATTAACACAGTTTTTTCACGCATCACTTCCGCCAGTAAATCAAGGATTTGACTTTCGGTCGTCGCATCGAGGCCTTCAGTAGGTTCATCAAGCAGCATGACCGGCGCATCGTGAAGCAGGGCGCGGGCGATAGCCAGCCTGCGCAGCTCGCCGCCGGAAAGCTGACGGCCGCCTTCACCCAGCCAGCTATTCAGACCGCTATCTTCCAGTAATTTCGCTAAGCCGACGCGTTCAAGCGTTTGGGCAAGTCGGGCATCGCTGGCTCCGGGAGAAGCCAGCAGCAGGTTGTCGCGCAGCGTAGCGCTGAACAGATGTACGCGCTGCGGCACGACGCTCATCGCCCGGCGCAGCGTCGCCTCATTAAACTGCCCCAGCGGCTGATTGTTGAGTAAGATTTCCCCTTCAGCCGGATCCCAGGCGCGGGTCAGCAGCTGCAGCAGGGTCGATTTACCGCAGCCTGTTCGTCCGAGGATGGCGATATGCTCTCCGGCCTCGATCTGCAATGACACTTTCTCCAGCGCGGGGGAGGGCTGCTGCGGATAGCTGAAGGTGACCTGATGTAAGCGTAACGAGACGCGATCCAGCGTCTGGCCTTCGCCCTGAGGGAAGGCCACTTCCGGCTCTTGCTCGGTAATTTGCGTGATGCGCTTTGCGGAGGCGATCACCTGCCCTAAATGCTGAAATGCGCCGGTTACCGGCGCCAGCGCTTCAAACGCCGCCAGCGCGCAGAAGACAAACAGCGCAATCAGCGCCCCTGGCTGAGTATCGCCGCCAACGCCCGCGGAGGCGAGCCACAGCATAGCGATAACCGCAATTCCGCCAATCAGCAGCATCAGCGCCTGAGAGAGCGCGGTGAGCTCAGCCTGGCGACGCTGCGCATCCAGCCAGCGCGCTTCCGTTTTTTCCATTTGCTGCCGGTAGCGGTCGCTGGCGTTGAACAGCATGAGTTCCGCCTGTCCCTGGAGCCATGAGGTCAGATGCTGGCGATATTGCCCGCGAAGCCGGGTTATGCTTTCACCTGCGGGTTTACCTGCGCGATAGAACAGCGGCGGCATCACCAGCAGGGTGAGCAGCATAATCCCACCGAGGGTCAGGGCCAGAGTGACGTCCAGCACGCTCAACCCTACGGTGACGACCAGGATCACTACCAGCGCGCCTACCAGCGGTGATATGACGCGCAAATAGAGATGATCCAGGGTATCGACATCTGCAACCACCCGGTTAAGCAGCTCGCCCTGACGAAAACGCGCCAGTCCGGCGGGGGAGAGCGGCAGCAGCTTACTGAAGGTAAAGACCCGCAGGTGCTGCAGAACGCGGAAGGTGGCGTCATGGCTGACCAGACGCTCAAAGTAGCGGCCAGCGGTGCGAATAATCGCCGCGCCGCGCACGCCCGCGGCTGGCAGCATATAGTTAAAGCTGTAGATGCCCGCCACGCCAACGACGGCTGATGCCGACAGGAACCAGCCGGACAGCGTTAATAAGCCAATGCTGGCCAGCAGCGTCACGATCGCCAGCACGATACCGAGCAGCAACAGCCATTTGTGTCGTTTGTACAGCGCCAGGTAAGGCCATAATGCGCGCATTTAAATCTCCTCCTGACGATGAGCGAGCAGGGTCGCGAAGGGGCCGCCAGCGGCCGCCAGCTGCGAATAGCTGCCTTGCTCAACAATTCGACCATCCTGCATAACCCAGATCGCATCCCAGTTCGCCAGTCCTTCCAACTGATGGGTAACCATTAGCGTGGTTTGCTGCGTTGATGCATTGGTCAGCGCCTGCATCACGCGCTGTTCGCTATGCGCGTCAAGGCTGGCGGCAGGCTCATCAAGCAGCAGCAGACGACAGGGCACCAGCAGCGCTCGTGCGACGGCGACGCGCTGAGCCTGCCCGACCGACAGCCGGCCGGCCTGATCGCCAACAGGCGTATTAATACCCTGCGGCAGAAGAGAGACGAACTCGCTAACCCAGGCTTTATCCAGCGCAAGCTGCAGCTGCGCTTCGGTGGCTTCAGGGCAGGGGAGCAGGACGTTTTCGCGCAGCGTCGCCGCGGGCAGCTGCGGATTTTGCCCGACCCAGCTCAGGAGACGACGCCAGCGGTCGGCATCCAGACTCTTTAACTCGACGCCATTGACCTTGAGCGAGCCGTCATAGGGAAGAAAACCCGTTAACGTATTCAGTAGCGAGCTTTTGCCCGAGCCGCTTTGCCCAACCAGCACCACGCGTTCACCGGCGCGCAGGGAAAAATTCAGCGGCCCGGCCAGCACTTTCCCTTCGGGAGACTTAATCAGCAGGTCGCGAGCTTCAAGGCTTACCGTTTCATCATCTTTTAATGCCTTTTCCCCACGCTCTGCCTGCGCCAGCGGCGCTTCCATAAAGGTCTTCAGGCTATCGGCGGCGCCAATCGCCTGCGCTTTCGCATGATAAAAGGTGCCTAAATCGCGCAGTGGCTGGAAAAACTCAGGAGCCAGAATCAGGGCGAGGAAACCGGACATCAACGTCACCCCGGCGCCGTAATGGCCAAAGTTGAGCTCTCCCAGATAGGAAAAACCAAAGTAAACGGCGACCAGCGCAATCGACAGCGAGGTGAAAAACTCCAGGACACCGGAGGAGAGAAACGCCAGGCGCAGCACTTCCATTGTCCGCTGGCGGAAATCCTGCGAGGCCTCGCGTATGTTGTCCGTCTCCGCTTCGCCGCGATGAAAAATACGCAGCGTTTCCATACCGCGCAGGCGATCGAGAAAATGGCCGCTTAAACGCGCCAGAGCGAGAAAGTTGCGGCGGTTGGCATCAGCCGCGCCCATTCCCACCAGCGCCATAAACAGCGGAATAAGCGGTGCGGTACCCAGCAGAATCAGCGCCGCGGCCCAGTTGATGGGGAAAATCGTAATAACAATCAGCAACGGTACAGAGGCGGCCAGCGTCATCTGCGGCAAATAGCGAGCATAGTAGTCATGCATGTCGTCGATCTGCTCAAGGATCAGCGTGGCCCAGCTACCCGCAGGTTTGCCCTGTATCCACGCCGGTCCCGCCTGCTGTAAACGATCCAGAACCTGACGGCGGATCTCAAGGCGGATATGTTGACCGGTCTGAAAACCCACTCTTTCACGCAGCCAGACCACCCAGGCGCGCAGCACAAAGACCAGCACCAGTAGCGTAAAGGGCAGCAGCAGCGCCGTCGCGGGGATATTTTCCATAATCATGCGATGGAGGATCCTCGCCAGGAACCAGGCCTGGGCGACGATCAACAGGCCGCTAACGACGCCCAATACGCGGGAAATCATCAACCAGCGACGGGAGATAATGCTTTGATCTTTTAACCAACGGGTTAACTCTTGTTGACGGGTTTTATTCATTGCGCGCTTAGCAGGTGTAGTTATGAGTTTTTTGGGCACGGCAATGTTACAACGAGGCAAAAATAAAGGCGACTTTTCGTCGCCTTCTTTACCTTTGTTACTGACTTGTAAAGATTATTTGCAAGCGTCGGCTAAACCATCCAGATAGCGCTCCGCGTCCAGCGCCGCCATGCAGCCGGTACCCGCAGAAGTAATCGCCTGACGGTAGATATGATCCATCACGTCGCCGGCGGCGAAGACGCCCGGGATGCTGGTCTGGGTAGCGTTGCCGTGGATGCCGGACTGGACTTTAATGTAGCCGTTTTCCAGCTCCAGCTGACCGGCGAAAATTGCCGTGTTCGGGCTGTGGCCGATAGCCACGAACAGCCCCGCAACTTCGAGGGATTCAACGTTATCCGCATTCTGGGTATCGCGCAGACGCAAGCCGCTTACGCCCATCTGGTCGCCGGTCACTTCTTCCAGCGTACGGTGGGTGTGCAGCACGATATTGCCACTCTCCACTTTGTCCATCAGGCGTTTGATAAGGATTTTTTCCGCGCGGAAGCCGTCACGACGGTGGATCAAATGCACTTCGGAAGCGATGTTAGACAGGTACAGCGCCTCTTCGACGGCCGTATTGCCGCCGCCGATGACGGCAACCTTCTGGTTACGATAGAAGAAACCGTCGCAGGTCGCACAGGCAGACACGCCGCGGCCCTTAAACGCTTCTTCCGAGGGAAGACCCAGATAGCGTGCTGAAGCGCCGGTGGCAATAATCAGGGCATCGCAGGTGTATTCGCCGCTGTCGCCGACCAGGCGGAACGGACGGTTTTGCAGGTCGACGCTGTTGATATGATCGAAAATAATTTCGGTTTCAAATTTGGTGGCATGTTCATGCATGCGCTCCATCAGCAGCGGTCCGGTCAGATCGTTAGGATCGCCTGGCCAGTTTTCCACTTCCGTGGTGGTGGTCAGCTGACCGCCTTTTTCCATTCCGGTAATCAGTACCGGCTGCAGATTTGCGCGCGCTGCGTAGACCGCAGCGGTGTATCCCGCAGGTCCAGAACCAAGAATAAGCAGTTTACTGTGTTTGGCCGTGCCCATGAGATCCTCATAATTTATTGGCATACATGAGCTGGATTGTAGGGAATTTGTGGACGTAAAAAAAGAGCGCGGCGGTTTTGTTAACGATATGTGCAATAGAAGCTGCCGATTAATCGGCGATTTAACGAACGAAGAATATAACTAATTCTACTGTTAGCGAGACAATTATAAGAGGAAAACATGAGAATCAACCGGGGAGGATTATGAATATCTGGCATCTTGTACTAAAAATCGATGTTTTGCTTTGACAATCCCCTGTGCTTTTGCGAAAACATTCATGGAAGAAGAAAAGCAGTGTTTCGCGTGTGGCGAATTTTCATGCACGCAAATGCCATTTTTATCCGGGTTAGCGAAATCTACGCATGGTGTGGACAGACGCCATGCGTGATGTCGGTGACTGCCGTCAGGCAACGGGCTTCTCACGTACCCCTGGGTTACCCAACGTCGTACGGGTGATAACAGGATGGACTCTGGCAGTGAAGGCTCAGAGTCGGAACAGGAGTAGGGAAGGAATACAGAGAGACAATAATAATGGTAGATAGCAAGAAGCGCCCTGGCAAAGATCTCGACCGCATTGATCGTAATATTTTGAATGAATTGCAAAAAGACGGGCGTATTTCCAACGTCGAGCTTTCTAAACGGGTGGGACTTTCTCCGACGCCTTGCCTTGAGCGCGTGCGTCGACTGGAAAGACAGGGTTTTATTCAGGGCTATACAGCGCTGCTCAACCCGCACTATCTGGATGCATCACTTCTGGTATTTGTTGAGATTACTCTGAATCGTGGCGCGCCGGATGTGTTTGAGCAATTTAACTCCGCTGTGCAAAAACTTGAAGAAATTCAAGAGTGTCATCTGGTTTCCGGGGATTTTGACTACCTGTTGAAAACCCGCGTACCGGATATGTCAGCGTATCGTAAATTACTGGGCGAGACCTTGCTGCGCCTGCCGGGCGTAAATGACACCCGTACCTATGTGGTAATGGAAGAAGTCAAGCAGAGTAATCGTCTGGTAATCAAGACGCGCTAACACGGAACAGGTGCAAAATCGATGTAGTTTGATTACACTCCTGTTAATCCATACAGCAACAGTGCCGGGGAGACCCGGCACTGTTGTCCGTTTTAGCCGAAGGCAGGAAACAGCCTGATACCTGGAGAGCCTTTCTTGAGCCAGGAATACACTGAAGACAAAGAAGTCAAATTCACAAAGCTGAGTAGCGGACGCCGGCTCCTTGAGGCGTTACTCATTCTTTGCTCCCTTTTTGCCATCTGGTTGATGGCGGCCTTACTCAGCTTTAATCCCTCGGATCCTAGCTGGTCGCAAACGGCGTGGCATGAGCCTATTCACAACATAGGCGGGACGCCGGGAGCCTGGCTTGCCGATACGCTATTTTTTATTTTTGGCGTAATGGCCTATACCATTCCGGTCATCATTATCGGCGGCTGCTGGTTTGCCTGGCGTCATCAAGAAAACGACGAGTACATCGACTATTTCGCCGTCTCGCTGCGTTTAATTGGCGCGCTGGCGCTGATCCTCACTTCCTGCGGTCTGGCGGCAATCAACGCTGATGATATCTGGTATTTCGCCTCCGGCGGCGTGATCGGCAGTCTGTTGAGCACCACCCTGCAACCGCTGCTGCACAGCAGCGGCGGCACAATCGCGCTGCTCTGCATCTGGGCGGCAGGACTGACGCTATTTACCGGCTGGTCCTGGGTTAGCATTGCTGAAAAACTCGGCGGTGCGATTCTTTCTATTCTCACGTTTGCCAGCAACCGTACCCGTCGTGACGATACCTGGGTTGATGAAGGGGAATATGAAGATGATGAAGAAGAATATGAAGATGATGAACCCGCGAAGCAGCAGGGTTCTCGACGCGCGCGAATTTTACGCAGCGCCTTAGCTCGCCGCCAGCGTCTGGCTGAGAAGTTCTCTAATCCGATGGGACGTAAGACCGATGCGGCGCTGTTCTCGGGTAAACGGATGGATGACGCCGAAGACGAGGTCCAGTACAGCGCCGGCGGTGCGCCTGTTGCCGCTGACGATGTCCTTTTTTCTGGCTCCAGCGCAGCGCGTCCGGCAAATGCTGATGATGTTCTGTTCTCCGGCGTCAGTGCGGCACGTCCCGGCGATTTTGACCCCTACGATCCTCTGTTGAACGGTCATAGCATTGCCGATCCGGTGGCTTTGGCCGCGCAGGATACCGCTGCGCCGCAGGCATGGTCTGAACCGCTGCCAGGGTATGAGGCTCAGCCGGTCTATCATCCGGAACAGGCACCGGTACAACAGCCAGCATATCAGCCAGAACCGGCTTACCAGCCGCAGCACGGGTATCAGCCGGAACAGGCGCCGGTACAGCAGCCAGCATATCAGCCAGCACCGGCTTACCAGCCGCAGCATGCGTACCAGCCGGAACAGGCCCCGGTACAGCAGCCCGCGTACCAGCCGGAACCGGCTTACCCGCCGCAGCACGCGTACCAGCCGGAACAGGCCCCGGTACAGCAGCCTGAGCCTTACGCCGCCTCCGTTGAGCCTGAGCCTCCGCAAGAGGAGGTGAAGCCTCAGCGTCCGCCGATGTACTACTTCGAAGAAGTGGAAGAGAAACGCGCGCGTGAACGCGAGCAGCTTGCCGCATGGTATCAGCCGATTCCGGAGCCGGTCAGTCCGGTTGCGACAAAACCGATCGCGCCTCCGCCTGCTCCGGCGGCTGATGTTGCCGCGGTGAGCGCGCTGGCGGCTGGCGTCCATCAGGCCTCCGGGGCGGCCTCTGCTAGCGCCGCGGCGGCCTCCGTCGCATCAGCCGCATCCAGCGCCGCGCCGCTATTTAGCCCGGCGTCGGGCGGCCCGCGTGCGCAGGTAAAAGAGGGCATAGGCCCGAAATTGCCGCGTCCAAACCGCGTTCGCGTGCCCACGCGCCGTGAGCTGGCTTCCTATGGCATTAAGCTGCCTTCGCAGCGGTTGGCTGAAGAACGTGCGCGTCAGGCAGAGCATCAGCACTATGATGACGATGCGCTGACGGACGAGGAAGTTGCAGAGCTTGAGCAGGGTGAGCTGGCGCGTCAGTTCGCGGCTGCGCAAAATCAGCGCTATGGCGATAGCTACGCTGCGGAAGAGGATGATGTAGACGAGGATTCTGCCGCTGAAGCCGAACTTGCCCGTCAGTTTGCCGCTTCCCAGCAGCAGCGTTACGCCAGCGAGCAGCCGCCGGGATCGCATCCGTTCTCTGCGGCGGATTATGAATTCTCGCCAATGAAAACGTTAGTTGATGATACGCCGAGCGAGCCTGTCTTCACGCCGTTGCCGGAAGTACAGCAGCCTGCCCCGCAGTATCAGCAGCCGGCCCAGCATTCGCAGCCCGTACAGCAGCCGATGCCGCACCAGCAGATGCCTCAGCCGCCGCAACATGCGCAGCAGCAGTCTTATCAACCCGCGCCGCAGCAGCCGGTTCATCATCAGCCAATGCCGCAGCAGGCTCCTGGCAGCTATCCGCAGCAGCAGGCTCCGCAGCAGCCGATCCCGCAGCCGCAGGAAAGTCTCATTCACCCGCTGTTGATGCGCAATGGCGACAGTCGCCCGTTACAGAAGCCGACAACGCTGCTGCCCTCGCTTGACCTGCTCACGCCGCCACCGGCTGAAGTTGAGCCGATCGATACCTTTGCGCTTGAGCAAATGGCGCGTCTGGTTGAAGCTCGTCTGGCCGATTTCCGCATTAAAGCCGATGTGGTGAACTACTCACCTGGCCCGGTCATTACCCGCTTTGAGCTTAATCTGGCGCCGGGCGTGAAAGCGGCGCGCATTTCCAACCTGTCGCGCGATCTGGCCCGTTCTCTGTCCACTGCGGCGGTTCGCGTGGTAGAAGTGATCCCGGGTAAACCCTACGTTGGCCTGGAGCTGCCTAACAAAAAGCGCCAGACCGTTTACCTGCGCGAAGTGCTGGATAATGCGAAATTCCGCGATAATCCTTCACCGCTCACGGTGGTCCTCGGGAAAGACATCGCGGGCGAACCTGTCACTGCCGATCTGGCGAAGATGCCGCACCTGCTGGTGGCGGGTACCACCGGTTCCGGTAAATCCGTTGGGGTCAACGCCATGATCCTCAGCATGCTCTATAAAGCGCAGCCGGAAGATGTGAAATTCATCATGATTGACCCGAAAATGCTCGAGCTGTCGGTCTATGAGGGAATACCGCATCTGTTAACGGAAGTCGTGACGGACATGAAAGACGCGGCCAATGCTTTGCGCTGGAGCGTCAACGAGATGGAGCGCCGGTATAAACTGATGTCTGCGCTGGGCGTACGTAATCTCGCGGGTTATAACGAGAAGATTGCTGAAGCCGCACGTATGGGACGGCCCATTCCGGATCCTTACTGGAAGCCTGGCGACAGTATGGATGCGACGCATCCGGTACTGAAAAAAGAGCCTTACATCGTGGTGCTGGTGGACGAGTTTGCCGACCTGATGATGACCGTCGGCAAGAAAGTGGAAGAGCTGATTGCGCGCCTGGCGCAGAAAGCGCGCGCCGCTGGGATCCACCTGGTGCTGGCGACCCAGCGACCGTCGGTTGACGTTATCACCGGCCTGATTAAAGCCAACATCCCGACGCGTATCGCCTTTACCGTATCGAGTAAAATTGACTCGCGTACTATCCTTGACCAGGGCGGTGCGGAATCACTGCTGGGAATGGGCGATATGCTCTACTCCGCGCCTAACTCGACGATCCCTGTGCGCGTCCACGGCGCTTTTGTACGCGACGAGGAAGTTCACGCCGTCGTTCAGGACTGGAAGGCGCGCGGGCGTCCGCAGTATGTCGATGGCATTACCTCCGATAGCGAAAGCGAAGGCGGCGGCGGTGGCTATGAGGGCGGTGAAGAGCTCGATCCGCTGTTCGATCAGGCCGTCAACTTTGTCACGGAAAAACGCAAAGCCTCCATATCCGGGGTACAGCGTCAGTTCCGCATTGGCTATAACCGCGCCGCGCGTATCATTGAGCAAATGGAAGCTCAGGGGATCGTGAGCGAGCAGGGGCATAACGGTAACCGTGAAGTGCTGGCTCCGCCGCCTTTTGAGTAACCGAAAAGTTGGGTAAATAAGTGAAAATCAGCCTGTTCTGCTGTTTTACGGCCGTTGGCCGTTCTACATTAGCAGCAGACCAGGCTCCCGCGTCGGGAGTGACGCACATTAAGGAATAACAATGAAAAAACTCGCAATCACCTGTGCATTACTGTCCAGTTTTGTCGTCAGTCAGGTATGGGCGGATGCCGCCAGCGATTTAAAAAGCCGCCTTGATAAAGTGAGCAGCTTCCACTCCAGCTTTACGCAGAAAGTGACGGACGGCAGCGGTAATGCCGTGCAGGACGGGCAGGGGGACCTGTGGGTCAAGCGGCCTAATCTGTTCAACTGGCATATGACCCAGCCGGATGAAAGCGTGCTGGTTTCCGATGGCAAAACGCTGTGGTTTTACAACCCGTTTGTTGAGCAGGCTACCGCTACCTGGCTGAAAGATGCGACCAGCAACACGCCGTTTATGCTGATTGCCCGCAATCAGGCCAGCGACTGGCAGAACTACAACATTAAGCAGAACGGTGACGATTTTGTTCTGACGCCGAAAAACGGCAGCGGTAATCTGAAGCAGTTCACCATCAACGTGGGTCGCGACGGTACGATTCATCAGTTCAGCGCCGTGGAACAGGACGATCAACGCAGCAGCTATCAGCTGAAATCGCAACAAAATGGTGCCGTGGATGCATCTAAGTTCACCTTCACGCCGCCGCAAGGGGTTACGGTGGACGATCAACGTAAATAGAGGCGAACGTGAGCAACCTGTCGCTCGATTTTTCCGATAACGCGTTTCAACCTCTGGCCGCCCGTATGCGGCCAGAAAATTTAGCGCAGTACATTGGCCAGCAGCACCTGCTGGCGCCGGGTAAACCCTTACCGAGGGCGATTGAGGCCGGGCATCTACACTCGATGATCCTCTGGGGGCCGCCCGGGACAGGAAAAACCACCCTGGCCGAAGTGATTGCGCGCTACGCCAGCGCCGACGTTGAACGTATCTCAGCGGTGACCTCCGGGGTGAAAGAGATCCGCGAGGCCATTGAACGCGCGCGCCAAAACTGCAACGCGGGTCGCCGCACGATCCTGTTTGTCGACGAAGTGCACCGTTTCAATAAAAGCCAGCAGGACGCCTTTCTGCCGCATATTGAAGACGGGACCATCACCTTTATCGGCGCGACGACGGAAAATCCCTCCTTTGAACTCAATTCCGCGCTGTTATCCCGCGCGCGCGTTTATCTGCTCAAGTCGCTGACCAGCGACGACATCGAGCAGGTGCTCAACCAGGCGATGAGCGACAAAACGCGCGGCTACGGCGGGCAAAATACCGTCCTGCCGGACGAGACGCGCAAGGCCATCGCTGACCTTGTCAACGGTGATGCGCGCCGGGCGCTGAATACGCTGGAAATGATGGCCGATATGGCCGAAGCCGACGCCTCCGGCAATCGCGTGCTGAAAGTTGAGCTGCTGACTGAAATTGCCGGTGAGCGCAGCGCGCGTTTCGACAACAAAGGCGATCGCTTTTACGATTTAATCTCCGCGCTGCACAAATCGGTTCGCGGCAGCGCCCCGGACGCCGCCCTCTACTGGTACGCGCGGATTATTACCGCCGGCGGCGATCCGCTCTACGTTGCCCGCCGCTGCCTGGCGATTGCCTCGGAAGATGTCGGCAACGCCGATCCGCGCGCGATGCAGGTTGCGATCTCCGCATGGGACTGCTTTACCCGTGTCGGACCGGCGGAAGGCGAACGGGCAATTGCTCAGGCCATTGTCTATCTTGCCTGTGCACCCAAAAGCAACGCGGTTTACACCGCGTTTAAAGCGGCGATGGCCGACGCCCGTGAACGTCCCGATTACGACGTCCCGGTTCATTTGCGCAATGCCCCAACGAAGCTGATGAAAGAGATGGGCTACGGGCAAGAGTATCGCTATGCTCACGATGAACCGAATGCTTATGCCGCCGGGGAGCAGTACTTCCCGCAGGAAATGGCGCAAACGCGCTATTATAAGCCGACAAACCGGGGGCTGGAGGGCAAAATAGGCGAAAAGCTCGCCTGGTTAACCGAACAGGATCAAAATAGCCCGATAAAACGCTACCGATAATTGAGGCGTTGCGGTAAGGTTGTCACACTATTTCCGTGGTCGCGCTCTGCGGCCATTTTTCTTTTATTAATTCGATAAGCACAGGATAAGCATGCTCGATCCCAATCTGCTGCGTACCGAGCCAGACGCAGTCGCAGAAAAACTGGCACGCCGGGGCTTTAAGCTGGATGTAGATAAACTTCGCGCTCTGGAAGAGCGTCGTAAAGTTCTGCAGGTTCAAACTGAAAACCTGCAGGCGGAGCGCAACTCCCGATCGAAATCTATTGGCCAGGCGAAAGCGCGCGGGGAAGATATTGAGCCATTACGCCTGGAAGTGAACAAACTCGGCGAGCAGCTTGATGCCGCTAAGACCGAGCTGGACGCGCTGCTGGCGGAGATCCGCGATATCGCGCTGGCTATCCCTAATATCCCGCACGACGACGTTCCGGCCGGTCGCGACGAAAACGACAACGTTGAAGTCAGCCGCTGGGGAACCCCGCGCGAGTTCGATTTTGACGTTCGCGATCACGTCACGCTGGGCGAAATGCACGGAGGGCTGGATTTTGCCGCCGCCGTGAAGCTGACCGGTTCTCGCTTTGTGGTCATGAAGGGCCAGCTGGCACGCCTGCACCGCGCGCTGGCGCAGTTTATGCTGGATCTGCATACCGAACAGCACGGCTACAGCGAAAACTACGTCCCGTATCTGGTTAACCAGGACACGCTGTACGGTACCGGTCAGCTGCCGAAATTCGCCGGCGACCTGTTCCATACCCGTCCGCTGGAAGAAGAAGCCGACAGCAGCAACTACGCGCTGATCCCGACGGCGGAAGTTCCGCTGACCAACCTGGTTCGCGATGAAATCATTGATGAAGACGATCTGCCGATCAAAATGACCGCGCATACGCCGTGCTTCCGCTCTGAAGCCGGATCTTACGGCCGCGATACCCGCGGTCTGATCCGTATGCACCAGTTCGACAAAGTCGAGATGGTGCAGATTGTACGTCCGGAAGATTCCATGGCGGCGCTGGAAGAGATGACCGGCCACGCCGAGAAAGTGCTGCAGCTGCTGGGTCTGCCGTATCGTAAAGTGGCTCTGTGCACGGGCGATATGGGCTTCAGCGCATGCAAAACCTACGATCTGGAAGTGTGGGTGCCGGCGCAGAATACCTATCGTGAGATCTCTTCCTGCTCCAACGTCTGGGATTTCCAGGCGCGTCGCATGCAGGCACGCTGCCGCAGCAAATCTGACAAGAAAACTCGCCTCGTACACACGCTGAACGGTTCTGGCCTGGCGGTTGGACGTACGCTGGTCGCGGTGATGGAAAACTATCAGCAGGCGGATGGTCGCATCGAGATCCCGGAAGTTCTGCGCCCGTATATGCGCGGCCTTGAATTTATCGGCTGATTTTTCAACGCTCTTCTCAAAAGCGCCTGCGGGCGCTTTTTTTTTACCCCCTTCTTGATACCGGGCAATAATCGCCTTCGCGATTACGAAGATACTCCCTTTGGATTAAACAGGATAAAAAACTAATAAAGGTTAATTTCGTTGTATATATAACTATATAACGGCATTAAGTTAATTGTGAGCAACCAAAGCGAGTATCTATGAAAACCAAAACCTCCGATGCTTTACTGGCTGCTGAGGTGAGCCGGCGTGGTTTAATGAAAACCACGGCGATTGGCGGGCTGGCGATGGCCAGCAGCGCTTTTACCTTACCCTTCACGCGCATTGCCCAAGCCGCAGACAACCTCAACCCCGCCAGCGAAACGGTCACCTGGAGCGCCTGTACGGTGAACTGCGGCAGCCGCTGCCCGCTGCGGATGCATGTGGTGGGTGGTGAGATAAAATATGTTGAAACGGACAATACCGGCGACGATAGCTACGACGGTCTGCATCAGGTTCGCGCCTGTCTGCGCGGCCGCTCGATGCGTCGACGCGTCTACAACCCGGACCGCCTGAAATATCCGATGAAGCGCGTGGGCAAACGCGGCGAGGGCAAATTCGAGAAAATCAGCTGGGAAGAAGCGTTCGATACTATCGCCAGCAATATGCAGCGCCTGATAAAAGAGTACGGTAATGAGTCCATCTATCTGAACTACGGAACGGGAACCCTCGGCGGAACCTTGACTCGCTCATGGCCACCGGGGAAAACCCTGATTGCCCGCCTGATGAACTGCTGCGGCGGCTATCTCAACCATTATGGCGACTACTCCACCGCGCAAATTGCCGCGGGTCTGAACTACACCTACGGCGGCTGGGCCGATGGCAATAGCCCGTCGGATATCGAAAACAGCAAGCTGGTGGTGCTGTTTGGCAACAACCCCGGGGAAACCCGCATGAGCGGCGGCGGGGTGACCTACTACCTGGAACAGGCGCGGGAGAAATCCAACGCCAGGCTGATTATTATCGATCCACGCTATACCGATACCGGCGCCGGACGCGAAGACGAGTGGATCCCTATCCGCCCGGGAACCGATGCCGCGCTGGTCTCCGCGCTGGCGTGGGTGATGATTAACGAGAACCTCGTTGACCAGCCTTTCCTCGACAAGTACTGCGTAGGCTATGACGAGAAAACGCTGCCGGAAGGGGCGCCGGCCAATGGTCACTATAAGGCCTATATTCTCGGTCAGGGCAAAGACGGTATCGCGAAGACCCCTGAGTGGGCGTCGACGATTACCGGCATTCCCCAGGCGCGTATCGTGCAGCTGGCGCGCGAAATCGCCAGCGCTAAACCTGCCTATATTTCTCAGGGCTGGGGCCCACAGCGCCATGCCAACGGTGAGCTGGTCTCCCGCGCGATTTCCATGCTGGCAATCTTAACCGGCAACGTCGGGATTAACGGCGGCAATACCGGCGCGCGTGAAGGTTCTTACTCCCTGCCTTTTGAACGTATGCCGACGCTGGATAATCCGGTGGAAACCAGTATTTCCATGTTTATGTGGACCGATGCGATTGAGCGCGGGACGGAAATGACCGCGCTGCGCGACGGCGTGCGCGGCAAAGATAAGCTCGACGTGCCTATTAAAATGGTCTGGAACTATGCCGGTAACTGCCTAGTCAACCAGCATTCAGAGATTAACCGTACCCATGACATCCTTCAGGATGACAAGAAGTGCGAGATGATTGTGGTCATTGATTGCCATATGACCTCCTCGGCGAAATATGCCGATATTCTGCTGCCGGACTGTACGGCTTCGGAGCAGATGGATTTTGCCCTCGATGCCTCCTGCGGCAACATGTCATACGTGATTTTTGCCGATCGGGCCATCAAGCCGCGTTTTGAATGCAAAACCATCTATGAGATGACCACGGAGCTGGCGAAGCGCATGGGCGTTGAGCAACGTTTCACCGAAGGCCGCACTCAGGAAGAGTAGCTGCGTCACCTCTATGAGCAATCCCGTAAAGCGATCCCGGCGCTGCTGCCGTTTGATGAATTCCGCAAGCAGGGAATCTTCAAACAGCGCGATCCGGAAGGCCACCACGTTGCCTATAAAGCTTTCCGCGAAGATCCCGCCGCCAATCCGCTCACGACGCCGTCAGGGAAAATTGAAATCTACTCTGAGCAGCTGGCGGAAATTGCCGCGACCTGGGAGCTGAAAGAAGAGGATGTTATCGACCCGCTGCCGATATACAGCCCTGGGTTTGAAAACTATGACGATCCGCTGGCGAAAAAGTATCCGCTGCAGCTGACCGGTTTTCACTATAAAGCCCGCACGCACTCCACCTACGGCAACGTTGACGTACTGAAAGCCGCCTGCCGTCAGGAGATGTGGATCAACCCGCTTGATGCACAGAAGCGCGGTATCGCCAATGGCGATCGGATCCGCATTTTTAACGATCGCGGTGAAGTGCATATCGAGGCCAAAGTGACCCCGCGCATGATACCGGGCGTGGTCGCGCTGGGTGAGGGGGCCTGGTATAACCCGGACGCAGGCCGCGTGGATCAGGCTGGCTGCATTAACGTGCTGACCACCCAACGCCCGTCGCCGCTGGCGAAAGGCAATCCATCGCATAGCAACCTCGTCCAGGTTGAAAAGCTGTAAGGAGTAACCGATGACAACTCAATATGGATTTTTTATTGATTCCGCCCGTTGCACCGGTTGCAAAACCTGCGAACTGGCTTGTAAAGACTATAAAAATCTCACGCCGGAAGTGAGCTTCCGTCGTATCTACGAATACGCCGGCGGCGACTGGCAGGAGGATAACGGCGTCTGGCAGCAAAACGTCTTTGCCTATTACCTCTCTATTGCCTGCAATCATTGTGAGGATCCGGCCTGCACCAAAGTTTGCCCGAGCGGGGCGATGCATAAACGTGAAGATGGCTTTGTCGTTGTCGATGAAGATGTCTGTATCGGCTGTCGCTATTGCCATATGGCCTGCCCGTACGGCGCGCCGCAGTACAATGCGACAAAAGGTCATATGACCAAATGCGACGGCTGCCACGAGCGCGTCGCCGACGGCAAAAAGCCGATTTGCGTGGAATCTTGCCCGCTGCGCGCGTTAGATTTCGGCCCGATTGAAGAGCTGCGCCAAAAACACGGCCAGCTGGCCGCCGTTGCGCCGCTGCCTTCGGCCCACTTCACTAAACCGAGTATCGTGATTAAACCTAACGCCAACAGCCGACCGTGTGGAGATACCACCGGCTATCTGGCCAACCCGAAGGAGGTGTGAGATGGGGAGTGGATGGCATGAATGGCCGCTGATTATTTTCACGGTCTTTGGTCAGTGCGTGGTGGGCGGCTTTATTGTGCTGGCTCTGGCGCTAATGAAAGGCGACTTATCGCGTGAACAGCAGCAGCGCGTCGTGTGGAGCATGTTTGGCCTGTGGGTGCTGATGGGCGTGGGCTTTATTGCCTCAACCCTGCATCTTGGGTCGCCCATGCGCGCGTTTAACTCGCTCAATCGCGTAGGCGCCTCGTCGCTCAGTAACGAAATCGCCAGCGGGGCGCTTTTCTTCGCCGTCGGCGGCATTGGCTGGCTGCTGGCGGTGGTCAATAAGCTACCGGCGGGGCTGCGTCATCTCTGGCTGGTCATTACCATGATGCTGGGGATTATCTTCGTCTGGATGATGGTCCGCGTCTATAACACTATTGATACGGTACCCACCTGGTATACGGTCTGGACGCCGCTTAGCTTCTTCCTGACGATGTTTATCGGCGGTCCGCTGCTGGGATATCTGCTGCTGCGCGTTGCCGATGTCAACGGCTGGGCGATGCGCCTGCTGCCGGCGGTGACCCTGCTGGCGCTGGTGATTAGCGCCATCGTGGTGCTGATGCAAGGCAGCGAGCTGGCGACAATCCATAGCTCTATTCAGCAGGCCTCGGCGCTGGTGCCAGCCTACGGCTCGCTGATGGCGTGGCGCCTGGTTGCGCTGGCGTTGGCGCTGGTCTGCTGGATTGCCCCCCAGCTCAAAGGCTACCAGCCTGCGCTGCCGATGCTGGGGCTGGCTTTTGTGCTGGTGCTGATCGGTGAGACGATCGGCCGCGGCGTCTTCTACGGCCTGCATATGACCGTTGGAATGGCAATCGCCAGCTAATCGCCCTTTATCGCGCCAGAAACCCTTATTCTGGCGCGATAAAAAGTGCGGTCGATTCATGAAATATTTCTACCGATATTCCCACCGCTATTTTCCAATAAATTAATAAAAACAATGGAATAATATAAATAGCTATTCTGTTGTCGATCCGCTGGATAAAAAACTTCTATCGTTCCCCCGCAAACCGCGTCACGCCTGATTTCAGGCGGATTGACAATGTTTGCAGCAGTGGCATGATGCGCACGAAATCTGAACTCCATCACGGTTTATATCCATGACCATCTACACCCGGCCAGTGCAAATGCTGCTCTGTGGCCTGCTTTTGTTGACCCTGGCGATAGCGGTTTTAAATACGCTCGTCCCGCTTTGGCTCGCCCATGAAAATATGCCGACCTGGCAGGTCGGGATGGTGGGCTCGTCCTATTTTACCGGTAATCTGGTGGGAACATTGCTTGCCGGATGGGTAATTAAGCGTCTGGGCTTTAACCGCAGCTATTACCTGGCATCGGTTATTTTTGCCGTGGGCTGCGTGGGTCTTGGTATTACGCTGGGTTTCTGGAGCTGGTTCAGCTGGCGCTTTATCGCCGGCGTCGGCTGCGCGATGATTTGGGTGGTGGTGGAGAGCGCGCTGGTCTGTAGCGGCACTTCGCGGAGCCGGGGTCGCCTGCTGGCGGCGTATATGATGATTTATTACGTCGGCACGGTGCTGGGCCAGTTAATGGTCAGCAAGCTGCCGACGGATCTGATGAGCGTTCTGCCGTGGGTGACGGCGCTGGCGCTGGCGGCCATTCTGCCGCTGCTGTTTGCTCGCGTGGCGACTCAGGCCGATGAGCCGCACGAACCGGCGCGTATCTGGCCAATGTTAAGGCTGCGTCAGGCCCGTCATGGCGTCAACGGCTGCATTATTTCCGGCATTGTGCTCGGTTCGCTGTATGGCCTGATGCCGCTGTGGCTCAACCACCAGGGCGTTAGCGATTCCGGCATCGGCTTCTGGATGGCGGTGATGGTGAGCGCGGGTATCGTGGGGCAGTGGCCGATTGGCCGGCTCGCCGATCGCTACGGCCGTCTGTTGGTCCTGCGCGTTCAGGTGTTTGTGGTGATTCTCGGCTGTCTGGCGATGTTAAGCCAGGCCGCAATGGCGCCCGCGCTGTTCGTGCTGGGCGCTTCCGGCTTCACGCTCTATCCGGTGGCTATGGCCTGGGCCTGCGAAAAAGTTGAGCGTCATCAGCTGGTGGCGATGAACCAGGCGCTGTTAATGAGCTATACCGTGGGCAGCCTGCTTGGGCCGACGCTGACCGCCATGCTGATGCAGAACTTCTCTGACAATCTGTTGTTTATCATGATTGCCAGCGTGTCATTCATCTACCTGCTGACGCTGCTGCGCAAAGCGGGGCACCATCCTACGCCGGTGGCGCACGCCTGATTTTTCAGAACATAGCCAGGGCACGACCCTGGCTATGGATTAATGCGAAGCAAGAAGCGTAATAAACTGTGCCCGGTTTTGCACCGTGCTGTATCGCTGAAGTCTCTCCCCCTCATCCAGCCAGCAGACTAACCGCTGTATGGTCTGGATATGCTGTTCACTATCGGCCGCCGCCAGTACGACTATCAGCCGAATGCCGGGATGCTCCGGAAAATCAACGGCCTCGCTACAGCAAAGCAGCGAAAGCGCGCTGTTTCTGCTCAGCACGCCGGCTTCCGGACGCGCGTGCGGTAGCGCAAACGCCGGGCTCAATATATACCAGGGGCCATCCTGCTCCGTGGCGCTGATAATAGCCCTGGCATAGCCCCCGGTGATTTTTCCCTGCTCCTCAAGCGGGCGGCAGGCGAGATGAACGGCGCTGCGCCAGCTCAGGCAGTCGCTGGTGAACTGACAGGCGGAAAATAGCCTCTCTTCCATAAACGTTCCCTTTACGCGCGAGCCGACCGCCAACTGACCGGCTCGCCTGGTGGTTAGCGTAGCGCGTTAAACAGCGCGTCTCCCGAGATGCCATATTTCGCTTTTAGCTGCCTGCTATTACCCGATTCGGTAAATGTGTCCTGCGTTCCCAGACGCGTAAGGCGCGCCGGATGTGCCTTTTGCGCCAGGGTTTCCGCGATCAGGCCGCCGAGGCCGCCGTTGACGGTGTGATTTTCAAGCGTAGCGATAAGCGGGCAGCCTTCGACCAGCCGATAAAACGCCTGCTGGTTGAAGGGTTTGACGGTTGCAACGTGAATAAGCTTGCCCTTTTTGCCGCTGGCGAGCAGCTTTTCATAGCCGTCGGTAGCCTGTTCCAGTACCGTTCCTTCAAACAGAATCGCAAAATCCGTGCCGCTGTCGGCGATGGCGGCGATATCGCTGACCCGGGGAACGACGCTTTTGTCGCGAACCGGCATCGGCTCGCGCGCCACGCGAATATAAACGGGTCCCTTTATTTTTGCCGCCTGCTCGAAAGCCTCGGCGATTTCTTCCGCATCTGCCGGGGTCAGGACGGTTAATCCCGGAAGGACGCGGGTCAGCGCTAAATCCTCCAGCGCATGGTGCGAAGCGCCGTCCGGGCCATCATCCATACCGGGGTGGCTACCGACGAGTTTAATATTGGCTTTGGCATAGCAGGCCTGCCGCAGCTGGGTCCAGGCGGTGCCGGTGACGAACATCGCAAAGTTAACATAGAAGGGCATAAAGCCCTCCAGCGCCTGGCCGACCGCGAAGCTCATGGCGGAACCTTCCGCAATGCCCATTTCGAAAAAGGCCTCAGGATAGACGGCCTGAAACTGGTCGGTACGGGTAGAGCTGGCTAAATCGCTGTCGATAACAACAACGGGATAGCCTTTTTCTTTTAGCGCAATCAGGGCATGCCCGATCTCATCACGGGGTGCTTTCATCACTGTAACTCCTCCATCGCCTGCTGAAATTGTTCTTTGCTCGGGGTTTTTGAGTGCCAGTCGCCGTTGTTTTCCATATAGCTGACGCCGGAACCTTTGGTGGTGCGCGCCACGATGGCGACAGGTTTACCTTTCAGGTGACGGGATAGCATCAGGGTATCGGCAACCTGATGCATATCATTGCCGTTGTGCAGTTCCAGTACATGCCAGCCAAAGCTGCGGATTTTGTCCGCCAGCGGCTCGAGATTAACGACGTCATTGACCGGATCGTGGGAAGAGAAGCCGTTGTAATCGATGATGGCGACCAGATTATCCATTTTCATATGCCCGGCCTGCTGTAAGGTTTCCCAGATTTGGCCTTCATGCATTTCGCCATCGCCAACGATGGCAAATACCCGGTGCGGATCGTTGCGCCGCTTTTTGGCGGCCGCCATACCAAAAGCAATCGACAGCCCCTGGCCAAGCAGTCCGGTTGTCGCATCGACTTCCGGCAGCGACTTAATGCTCGGGTGCCCCTGCAGGCGCGAGTTGATCTGTCGGAACGTATTGAACTCGCTGCGCTCGATCTTGCCTTGTTGATACAGCATGGCGTACTGCGCGGCGACGGCGTGGCCTTTACTCATCACCACGCGCGAGCGGGGGAAGGCGGCCAGATCGACTTCCTGGTAATAGAGCCAGGTAAGCACGTCGATTATCGACAGCGCCCCGCCCGGATGGCCAATTCCGGACTCGTAAATCATGGTGACGATCTCGCGGCGGGCGGCAAGCGCGTGGGATTTCAATTCATCAATGTTCATGTTCATTCCTTCTTAGGGCAGCATTTTACCGATGTAGTACACGACCAGACCCAGAGCGACGAAGTCGGTTTCCGGGAAGCTGGTGCCTGAAAGACCGACGGATTCCATAATCGGGTAAATCAGCGCCGGGCCGATGCCGATCAGGATCCCGGTGATAAAGCTTCCGGCAATCGCGCCTTTCCAGCCGCCGGAGGCATTACCAAATACCGCTGCGGTCGCGCCAATGAAGAAGTAGGGAATGGCTACCGGGATAATCACGGTTTGGCCAAGGATCGCCAGAAAGCCCATCACCACCAGCCCGCCGACAAATGAAGAGATAAACCCCAGCACGGTGGCGGTCGGGGCGTAGGGGAAGACCACCGGGCAGTCGAGCGCGGGTTTGGCGTTAGGAATAAACTTCTCCGAGATGCCGAGGAAGGCCGGAACAATTTCTGACAGCAGCAGGCGTACGCCGGTAATGATGATGTACAGCGAAGCGGTAAAGGTCAGCGACTGAAAGAGCGGGTAAACCAGCCAGTGCATCCCGCCTGCCGCTGCGGTGACCGCGGCTTTTCCGGCAGCGAGCGCGGCGATGTAGTAGAAGATGCTCACCGAGATCGACACCGAGACGATGTAATCTTTAAAGATCCCCAGCCAGCCGGGAAGATTCAGCTTTTCGGTGGATTGTTTCGGATCGCCGACCTTTGCGCCAATCCAGCCGGAGGCGGCGTAGGCCAGCGTGACGTAGTGCCCCATCGCGATCTCATCATTACCGGTTATTTTTCGCATCCACGGCTGCGCAATGGCCGGATAGAGGCAGGCGGCGAGACCCAGCAGCACGGAGCCGACAATGATGGTCGTCATGTCGCTGTAGCCCAGCGCCTTCAGCGTTACGGTAAGCAGCGCGGAGAGATAAAGATTATGTTGCCCGGTAAGAAAGATGTATTTAAACGGCGTCACGCGGGCAAAAAACAGGTTCCAGCCAAAACCAATCACCATGATCAGCGACACGCACATGGCAAATTTGGTTTGCGCCAGTCCGGTTAGCGCTTCTGCCAGCGGCATGACGCCCTTCAGGCCAAATCCATCGCTGAATAAGGTCTGAAAGTTACCCAGGGAAGTGACTGCCAGACCGGCGCCGCCGGCAAAAACCAGAAAGCCGACGATGGTTTTGAAGGTGCCGGAAAGGACTTTTTCAATCGGCTTGCGTTGGATTAACAGGCCGATTAATGCAATAAAGCCAACTAAAAGTGGGGTTACGCCCAGAATGTCGAATACAATAAATCTGAGGAAATCCATATTGCCTCCGGGAGAGGTTAGTTGCTTTGAACGATGTCGGTGAGCGCAGACTCCATCTCTTCACTGTTCATCAGGTCGGTGATGCCGACCGCTCTGAATCCGGCGGCTTCGACTTCGTCGGTGAGATCGCGCATAGTGATGACAAAATCAATATCTCGCCAGGTGCGTAACCCTGAGAGGACGTCATGCTCCAGCTCGATATTCCAGCCGTGCTTGTCGATGATTTTTTGTGCTTTGATTTTGAGCATTAAGGAGCTGCCCATACCGGTACGACAGACTATGAGACCTTTCATTCGATGTTCTCCTGTTTGTAAAAATAATTATTTTTATTTATTTGTATGAGATAATAATTATTATCTTTGCGGCAGGACGAAAGATGTGACTGTGTTTGCATTTTGAGCAAATAAGGCAAAACATGAGCCAGATAGACAATAACTTGTTGATAAGCATAAGAAATGGAGCTTCAGGGCTAAGCCCGATACTGGAGAAAGTTGGCCGTTTTATTACGGAAAATCCTGACTTTGTGATGCGTCACACGATTTCAGAACTGGCCGACTCCATTGATACCAGTGAGGGGAGTATCACCCGTTTTTGTCGGGCCTTTGGTTTTAAAGGTTTCTCGGATTTCAGAACCGCGCTGGCGATGGAGCAGGGCGCCGCGCGCTCGGAAGACCACGGTATCAACGAGAGCGAAGAGATTGCGCCGGTGCTGGCGAGCATTCGCGACAGTAATGCCATTGTCGATAATCAGGAGCTGAAAGCCGCGGCCGACTGGCTTAACACCCTGAACAGCATTGCTATTTATGCCGTGGGCACGGCGGTGCCGGTGGCGTTGTTCCTGCAGATGAATTTAATCAATATGGGGAAGGCGGCCAGCTTTATCGATCGCTCCTATCCGGCGGCGATGCCGCTGCTGGCTGACAGTCAAAAAACCGGCATCATCGTCGTTCACAGCGAACAGGCATCGGCGGATATGATGCAGGCCCTGTCGCTGGCAAAGCAGCAGGGCGTTAAAATTTTATCGCTGACCCGCGGGACGTTTGCGCCGCTGGCCCGTTTATCTGACTGGAATCTTCAGGCGGCGGTGGCTTTACAGGGGGAAGGGGAGTCGGGGTTTGCGGAAATCGCCGGCGCAATGATGGTGGCCGACCGTATCCTCAGCGCGCTGGAAGAGCAGGATGAACGCTATGCGGAATACCGAAAAGCGCATCAGAAGCGCATTTTCTCGATTGAGAGCGTGGCGAATAAGCTGTCGGAATATTTTATGTCCTGACGCTGATTTTGTGGGGGAAACACCCGGTAGCGCAATCTCTACCGGGCGGGGATTTTAGTACATCACTTTATGACCGTACTGTTCCAGAATGCCCTTCACGCGTTCCATGGTCTCTTTCTTTGGCGGATGGACGCCGTCCAGCTTGTACTCTTCGCCCATGGCTACCCATTTGTGCTTGCCCAGCTCGTGGTACGGCAGCAGTTCGATTTTCTCAACGTTGCCCATGTCACGAGTAAACTCACCCAGGCGATGCGCGGAATCATCATCGTCGGACCAGCCCGGAACCACAACGTAGCGGATCCAGACGTTGATGTTTTTGTTTGACAGGTAACGGGCAAACTCCAGCGTCCGATGGTTAGAGACGCCTACCAGATTCTGGTGAATTTCATCATTCATTTGCTTGAGGTCGAGCATCACCAGATCGGTGACTTCCAGCAGTTCATCAATAACCGGGTCGTAGCGGCGCACAAAGCCGTTGGTATCGAGACAGGTATGAATACCTTCTTTCTTACAGGCGCGGAACCAGTCGCGAACAAATTCGGCCTGCAGGATAGCCTCGCCGCCGGATGCCGTCACGCCGCCGCCGGAAGCGTTCATAAAGTGGCGATAGGTCACCACCTCTTTCATCAGCTCTTCAACGGTAATCTCTTTGCCGCCGTGGGTATCCCAGGTATCGCGGTTGTGGCAATAGAGGCAGCGCATCAGGCAGCCCTGGAAGAAGGTGATAAAGCGGATCCCCGGGCCATCGACGGTGCCACAGGATTCAAAGGAGTGAATGCGACCAATTGTTGACATTGCGGTGATATCTCCGAATTTGGCCCATCCGGGGCCTATGTAGATGCACAGCTCAAAGGCTATGTCGAGTCTGTTTTGGCTGTTATCCATAAAGTATAGACAGCAGACAAAAGAGACTGGGGCAGGATGATATTGCTAAAAAGGCCCCACTTGCGTGGAGCCTTTATTGTACGCTTTTTACTGTACGATTTCAGCCAATACCATTACATGGTCTGAGTGAAGGTACGAGTAATAACGTCCTGCTGCTGTTCTTTCGTCAGGGAGTTAAAACGTACTGCGTAGCCGGATACGCGGATGGTCAGCTGCGGATATTTTTCCGGGTTTTCCATCGCGTCGAGCAGCATTTCGCGGTTCATAACGTTGACGTTCAGATGCTGACCGCCTTCGATGGACGCTTCGTGGTGGAAGTAACCATCCATCAGGCCGGCGAGGTTAGTTTTACGAACTTCGTCGTCTTTACCCAGCGCGTTCGGCACGATAGAGAAGGTGTAAGAAATACCATCTTTCGCGTAAGCAAACGGCAGTTTCGCAACGGAGGTCAGAGAGGCAACAGCACCTTTCTGGTCACGGCCGTGCATCGGGTTAGCACCTGGTCCGAACGGAGCGCCAGCGCGACGACCGTCAGGGGTGTTACCGGTTTTCTTACCATACACAACGTTAGAGGTGATGGTCAGAACGGACTGAGTCGGGATAGCGTTGCGGTAGGTGTGCAGTTTCTGAATTTTCTTCATGAAACGTTCAACCAGGTCAACGGCCATATCATCGACGCGAGAGTCGTTGTTACCAAACTGCGGGTATTCGCCTTCGATTTCGAAGTCGACAGCCAGACCGTTTTCGTCACGAATCGGTTTAACTTTCGCATATTTGATTGCAGACAGGGAGTCAGCCGCAACGGACAGACCTGCGATACCACATGCCATGGTGCGGATAACATCACGGTCGTGCAGCGCCATCAGGGAAGCTTCGTAGCTGTATTTGTCGTGCATGTAGTGGATGATGTTCAGCGCAGTGACGTACTGCTTAGCCAGCCAGTCCATGAAGTGATCCATGCGGTCCATCACTTCGTCGAAGTTCAGAACGTCGCCTTTGATCGGTTCAGATTTAGGACCAACCTGCATTTTCAGTTTTTCATCAACGCCGCCGTTGATTGCGTACAGCATGGTTTTCGCCAGGTTAGCACGCGCGCCGAAGAACTGCATTTGCTTACCAACAACCATCGGGCTTACGCAGCAAGCGATAGCGTAGTCATCGTTGTTGAAGTCAGGACGCATCAGGTCATCGTTCTCGTACTGTAGAGAAGAGGTATCGATGGACACTTTCGCGGCGTATTTTTTGAAGCTCAGCGGCAGTTTTTCAGACCACAGAATGGTGATGTTCGGCTCCGGAGACGGCCCCATGGTGTACAGGGTGTTCAGGAAACGGAAGCTGTTTTTGGTGACCAGAGTACGGCCATCAACGCCCATACCGCCGATAGATTCGGTTGCCCAAATCGGGTCGCCAGAGAACAGTTCATCATATTCAGGGGTACGCAGGAAACGAACCATACGCAGTTTCATGACCAGGTGGTCAATCATTTCCTGTGCGTCTTGCTCGGTGATTTTACCGGCTTTCAGGTCACGTTCGATGAAGATGTCCAGGAAGCTGGAGGTACGACCGAAGGACATTGCCGCGCCGTTCTGAGATTTAACGGCAGCCAGGTAGCCGAAGTAGGTCCACTGGATAGCTTCCTGAGCGGTGGTTGCCGGACCAGAGATATCGCAGCCGTATTTTGCCGCCATTTCTTTGATCTGACCCAGCGCACGGTGCTGTTCAGAGATTTCTTCGCGCAGACGAATAGTTCCTTCCAGATCTTCGCCGTTTTCCAGTTTCTCTTGCAGAGAGACGAACTGAGCGTATTTGTCTTTCATCAGGAAGTCGATACCGTACAGCGCAACGCGACGGTAGTCACCGATGATACGACCACGGCCATAGGCATCCGGCAGACCGGTCAGAACGCCAGATTTACGGCAGTTCAGGATGTCTTTGGTGTAAACGTCAAACACGCCCTGGTTGTGAGTTTTGCGGTATTCAGTGAAGATTTTCTTCAGCATCGGGTCCAGCTCGCGATTGTACGCTTTGCAGGAACCTTCTACCATTTTGATGCCGCCGAACGGGATAATCGCGCGTTTCAGCGGAGCTTCAGTCTGCAGACCAACGATTTTCTCGAGACCTTTCTCGATGTAGCCAGCGTCATGAGAAGTGATGGTGGATGCAAGGGAAGTATCAAAATCAACAGGCGCGTGAGTGCGGTTTTCCTGTTTAACGCCTTCCATTACGGTGTCCCACAGCTTGGTGGTCGCGTCAGTTGCGCCAGCCAGGAAGGACTCGTCACCTTCGTACGGGGTATAGTTTTTCTGGATGAAGTCGCGGACGTTGACTTCGTTCTGCCAGTCACCTTTCGCAAAACCTTCCCAGGCTGTGGCTAACTTTTCATTAAGCTCGGACATGTAACACCTACCTTCTTAAGTGGATTTTTTATTTACTGCCTGAAACAACCCTTAGTGATGGTCGTCGCCACGCAGGTAAATGACCCAGTATGTCAACCCAACCAGCAGACCACCGCCGATGATGTTCCCGATAGTTACCGGAATCAGGTTATCAGTGATGAAGTTCATGACGGTCAGGTGAGAGAAACTTTCCGGAGTTGAACCGACAGCGGTCCAGAATTCCGGGCTTGCAAAGTCGCGGATAACGATACCCAGCGGGATCATAAACATGTTCGCGATACTATGCTCAAACCCGCTGGCAACAAACATTGCCACCGGTAAAACCATAATCATGGCTTTATCCATCAGGCTGCGGCCGGAGTAGCTCATCCATACCGCAAGGCAGACCATCAGGTTTGCCAGGATACCCAGGCACACGGCTTCAACAAAAGTATGGTGCATTTTGTGGTCGGCGGTTTGCAGAACGTTAAGTCCCCATTGACCGTTGGCAGTCATATATTCGCCTGAAAGCCACATCAGCAATACAAAGAGTAAGCAACCAATCAGGTTACCAACATAGACGTTGAGCCAGTTTTTCGCCAGTTGACCCCATGTGATTCTTCCGCTGGCTTTCGCGACAACGATAAGAACGGTTGAGGTAAACAGGTCGGCACCGCAAATAACGCAGAGAATCAAACCTAGTGAGAAGCAGATGCCTCCAATCAGTTTGGCAACCCCGAATGGCATCCCGGCCGTGCCGGTTGTCGCGGTAATATAGAAAACAAAAGCGATAGAGATGAAGACACCTGCGGTGATCGCCAGATAAAACGTCTTTATCGGATGTTTTGTCGCTTTATAGACACCCGCTTCTTCGGCGACTTTCGCCATGGCAGCAGGGAGTAAAAGATCAAAAGGGTTGTCAGCTTTCACACTAACTCTCTCTTTATGTAAGTTGGCGGTGAGATACTAACAAAGCATTATAGAAGGGAATTTGATGTAGATCATATCCTACCGGAACTATAGGCCTTTTGAGTGTGTGGATTTGCCTTAATATTGATTTAACTTATTGTTTTTTAATGAAAAAATAAATTTTAAAATTTACAAATAATGTTGATTATTTTCATTTTACCCCCGTTTTTCGGTTAATTAAAATGGGGTATTTTTATTAAAATTAACAATATTTGCGGTGGGATTTTATTATTTCTCACCACTAATTAACTTTATGGCTACAATCGAGCTTTGGGGTTGCGGAAAGCATAAAAAATGGGGGCCTTCGCCGGCCCCCATAATAGGGTTATTCAGGCAGTAAAGCGCGCTTATTTACCCCAGAATGCTGCTTTTGCGCGCTGCAGCTTTTCGTAGGCTTTCAGCAGCGACTGATGAGCCGGGAACGCGAGCAGGTCGCTGTCTACTGCCTGCAGGCCGTAGAACGGCGCTTCTCCGCTCAGCGCGGCGCTGGCGGCTTCTACGGCATCGGCGCCGTACATGCGTACAAAAGCGTTCAGATACTGCAGCGGCTGGCGCTCCTCTTCCTGGCTCAGCAGCAGCAGGGTTTGCAGGCAGCGGTAGTAATTAGCGCGCTCGGCGCTAAAGATTGAGGCGTTGAACTCCATGGTCCACTCGGTCCAGATTAGCGCCTGCTCGAGATCGCCGCCCGCCAGCGCGAGCATAGCTTTCAGCTCGCCAATGCGCAGCGTATACCAGCCGTTGTCTTTGCCGGTCGCCAGACCCAGCAGTTCGCGCACGCGGGTGAAGTCATCAAGGCCTTCATCATCCATTTGTTCGATAAGCGCCAGATAATCTTCTTTTTCCCACTCGCTTTCCGGCAGGGAAAGAATCGTTTCCCGCAGAGGTGCGCCCATGCTGTTATTTGCCAGCCAGAGGTCTTCCGCCGGATAAATATCAGACATGCCCGGGACAATGATTCGGCAGGCGTAGACGCTCAGGTGTTCGTAATCGGCGATGTAAACTTCTTTATCTTCTTGTTTAAAGATAGCCATCAGGGTGGCGAACTCTTCCTCCGTGGTTCCGGAGAAGCTCCAGTCCACGAACGGGTAGTCGGCATCCTGCTTAAACATATCCCAGGAGATCAGGCCGCTGGAATCGATAAAGTGCGTTTCAAGGTTCGCATGTTCGGCAACTTCTTCATCGTCGAAGGTGGGCGGCGTGAAGACGTCGAGATCTTTCAGGCTGCGGCCCTGGAGCAGTTCGGTAACGGTACGTTCCAGCGCCACGCCGAAATCGGGATGCGCGCCGAAAGAGGCGAAACAGGTGCCGTTAGCCGGGTTAAACAGCACGACGCAGATAACCGGATATTTGCCGCCGAGCGAACCGTCATAAGCGAAAATCGGGAAACCTTCGGCCTCCAGCTTATTGATCGATTCGACTACGCCCGGATAGCGCGCCATCACCTCCGCCGGGATCTCCGGCAGGCTGATGCTTTCGGCGATAATGCGGTTTTTAATATGCCGTTCGAACACTTCTGAGAGGCCCTGAACGCGGGCTTCGTTGCGGGTGTTGCCCGCGGACATCCCGTTAGAAACGTACAGGTTGCCGACAATATTCATCGGAATATAGACCGTTTCACCATCAGACTGGCGGGTGAACGGCAGACCGCAGACGCCGCGATCGTCATTCCCTGACTGCAGATCGACCAGCATGCTGGCGGTTAACTGATCGTCAGGATCGTAGAACGCGCGCAGGCGGGTATCCAGCAGGCCTTCCGGTACTTCGTCATCGTCGGTTAACGGGAACCATTTTTCATTCGGATAGTGAACGAAGGGACCGTTGGCGATAGTCTCGCCCAGCCAGAAGTCGGCAAAGAAATAGTTGGTCGAGAGACGCTCAAAGTACTCTCCGAGCGCGGAGGCCAGCGCGGCTTTTTTGGTGGCGCCTTTGCCGTTGGTGAAGCACAGGGCGCACTCTTTATCGCGGATATGCACTGACCAGACGTGCGGAACCGGGTTGAGCCATGAGGCCTCTTCAATATCGAATCCGAGGTCGTGCAACTTCTGCTGGAAGCGAGCGATGGAATCTTCCAGGGCGGCATCTTTGCCGGGAATAAATGTTTGAGTCATGGCAGTCACTTTTATCGTACGTAAAGCGCGCAATGATACGGGTTTTAGATGACGGGTGCTATCTCCATCGTCTGGCTATGCTTATGTCACTCAATAACTGTTCAGGCGTTAATCATGAAGACATTTGACTGGCATCGTATGGCACTGGATAAAGTGCCCGTGGAATTTCTGGCCGAGGTGGCATTACGGAGCCTCTACACCTTCGTACTGGTATTTATTTTTCTCAAGATAACCGGGCGGCGGGGCGTTCGTCAGATGTCACTGTTCGAAGTGCTCATCATTTTGACCCTCGGTTCGGCCGCGGGCGACGTCGCATTCTATGATGACGTTCCGATGCTGCCGGTACTGGCGGTTTTTATCACTCTGGCCCTGCTGTACCGATTGATTATGTGGCTGATGGGGCATAGCGAAAAACTGGAGGATCTGCTGGAGGGTAAGCCGATTATTGTTGTGGAAAACGGCGAGCTGGCCTGGGAGAAACTGCAGGCGGAAAACATGACCGAATTTGAGTTTTTTATGGAGCTGCGAATCAGCGGGGTTGAGCAACTGGGGCAGGTGCGGCTGGCTATTCTGGAAACCAACGGGCAGATCAGCCTCTATTTCTATGAGGATGACGATGTTAAAGCCGGACTCTCCATTCTTCCTTCCCGCTTTACCGATCGTTTTACCACGATACCCCGGGACGACGAGTATGCCTGCGTTCGCTGTAGCGCAATCCTTACGCTACGAGCCGGGGATAAACAATTATGCCCTCGCTGCGCAAATGCAGAATGGTCGAAGGTCAGCCGGGCAAAAAGAGTCACCTGACAGCAATTATGTCGGTTTTATGACGTCAAGCTGGCAGATTCTTTTGTGTGAGCGAGGCCGCATTTCCCCGACGCTCAGTTTTAGCCATTGCGGTGCGTGTCACTGAATGATAAAACCGATAGCCACAGGAATAACTTATGCCCGCGACGGTTCGCGGGTAAATAACATAGCAAGTGGTGAGGGGAAATGGCTCAGGTCTATAACTTCAGTTCAGGCCCGGCAATGCTGCCGGCGGAAGTACTCAAACTGGCACAAAAGGAACTGTGCGACTGGAACGGTTTGGGGACGTCGGTGATGGAAATCAGCCACCGTGGTAAAGAGTTCATTAAGGTGGCTGAAGAAGCGGAACAGGATTTTCGCTCCCTGCTCAATATTCCTTCCAACTATAAAGTTTTATTCTGCCACGGCGGCGGTCGCGGACAGTTTGCCGGTATCCCGCTGAACCTGCTTGGCGATAAAACCGTTGCCGACTACGTTGATGCCGGCTACTGGGCGGCCAGCGCGGTAAAAGAAGCGCATAAATACTGCACGCCGAACGTGATCGACGCCAAAATCACCGTTGACGGCCTGCGCGCGGTTAAGCCGATGAGCGAATGGCAGCTGACCCCTGGCGCGGCCTACCTGCACTACTGCCCGAACGAAACCATTGACGGTATTGCCATTGAAGAAGCGCCAAACTTTGGCGACGATGTGGTCGTCACGGCGGATTTGTCATCGACGATTTTATCCCGTGAAATTGACGTCAGCCGCTATGGCGTGATCTACGCGGGCGCGCAGAAAAACATCGGTCCCGCAGGTCTGACGCTGATTATTGTGCGCGAAGATCTGCTGGGTAAAGCCAGCGTAGCCTGCCCATCGATTCTTGATTACTCCATCCTGTCCGCCAATGACTCCATGTTTAACACGCCGCCGACGTTTGCCTGGTACCTGTCAGGTCTGGTGTTTAAATGGCTGAAAGAGCAGGGCGGCGTTGCCGCTATGGATAAAATCAACCAGCAGAAAGCCGACCTGCTGTATAGCACCATCGATAACAGCGGTTTCTATCGCAACGATGTCGCTGCGGCGAACCGCTCGCGCATGAACGTGCCGTTCCAGCTGGCGGACAGCGCGCTTGATAAACTGTTCCTCGAAGAGTCCTTTGCCGCAGGTCTGCATGCGCTGAAGGGCCACCGCGTCGTGGGCGGCATGCGTGCTTCCATTTATAACGCCATGCCGCTGGCGGGCGTGAAGGCGCTGACCGACTTTATGCAGGACTTCGAACGCCGTCACGGTTAATCGCCGCCGCGTTTTTTCATCCCCGCAGCCGGTCTGCGGGGTTTTTATTCTGTTTGTTTGAGAGTTGAGTTTAATGGAATCCCTGACGTTACAACCCATCGCACGCGTAGATGGCACGATTAACCTGCCCGGGTCCAAGAGTGTCTCTAACCGTGCCTTGCTGCTGGCGGCTTTGGCCCGCGGCACGACGGTGCTGACCAACCTGCTGGATAGCGACGATGTACGCCACATGCTGAATGCTCTGAGCGCGCTGGGAGTTCATTACACCCTGTCTTCCGATCGTACCCGCTGTGAAGTCACCGGCAACGGCGGCCCTCTGCAGGCGGCTGAAGCATTAGAACTGTTCCTCGGTAATGCCGGAACGGCGATGCGTCCGCTGGCGGCGGCGTTATGTTTAGGCCGTAACGATATTGTGCTGACCGGCGAGCCGCGAATGAAAGAGCGGCCGATTGGCCACCTGGTTGACGCGCTGCGTCAGGGCGGGGCCCAGATTGATTACCTGGAGCAGGAAAACTACCCGCCGCTGCGCCTGCGCGGCGGTTTCAGCGGCGGCCAGGTTGAAGTGGACGGCAGCGTTTCCAGCCAGTTTCTGACCGCGCTCCTGATGACCGCCCCACTGGCGCCTCAGGATACCGTCATCGCGATTAAAGGCGATCTGGTTTCCAAACCTTATATTGATATTACGCTGCACCTGATGAAAACCTTTGGCGTTGAGGTTGAAAATCAGTCTTACCAGCGTTTTATCGTACGCGGCAATCAACACTACCGCTCGCCGGGCGACTACCTGGTTGAAGGCGATGCCTCCTCGGCATCCTACTTCCTCGCCGCCGGCGCAATTAAGGGCGGAACGGTGAAAGTCACCGGTATTGGCCGCAACAGCGTCCAGGGCGATATCCGTTTTGCCGATGTGCTGGAAAAAATGGGCGCAACCGTCACCTGGGGCGATGACTTCATTGCCTGCACCCATGGTGAACTGAACGCCATCGATATGGATATGAATCATATTCCGGATGCGGCGATGACCATCGCCACGGCGGCCCTGTTCGCGAAGGGCACCACGACGCTGCGCAACATCTATAACTGGCGTGTCAAAGAGACCGATCGCCTGTTTGCGATGGCCACGGAGCTGCGTAAAGTGGGGGCAGAGGTGGAAGAGGGGGAGGATTACATCCGCATTACTCCGCCCGCGAAGCTCCAGTTTGCTGAGATCGGCACCTATAACGACCACCGTATGGCAATGTGCTTCTCGCTGGTGGCGCTTTCCGATACGCCGGTCACCATCCTTGATCCGAAGTGTACGGCGAAAACGTTCCCGGACTACTTCGAGCAGCTGGCGCGAATCAGTACGCTGGCCTGAATAACGCGCGTTTAAGGTAAAAACGCCGGCCTTCGTGTCGGCGTTTTTTTATCCCTGCATGAACACCACCTCCTATGGAGGTGGTCAGCAATAAGTT
>NZ_JAWXQV010000073.1:0-58162 GCF_033843325.1 Klebsiella sp. JN_Kp126
CTTTCCTCTTTCAGAGTCAACCCGTTATTTCAGGATTTTTTCTCTTCAACCGACCGGGTTGTTTGTGAAGTGATTCACATCTGCCGTGTCAGTGGGAGCGCATTATAGGGAGCTGCCGGGATATAGCAACCCTTAAAATACAAAAAACTTATCAAACGCTCATAATTTAAACTTCTCACGCTCCCTCCACGCCAGAAAAAATGGGGGAAAGCCAGACGCCACGCGGGCTGCAGCGAATTCAGGCAAAAGCGACATTTTGCGAAAATCAACGTTATCCGCTTTACGTTTCCCCCTCTCTTACCGCGTCGTGACTTCAGATGATGAATTAAGCACCAGCCTTGACCCATGACAAAGCGGCTTGAGGGTGCATATTTCTATAATCAGGCCCGTTTCTTCTTATTGGTATGAACCTATGGCTTATCAACTCAACATTAACTGGCCCGAGTTTTTAGAAAAGTACTGGCAAAAGCAGCCGGTCGTATTAAAGAAGGCTTTCGCGAATTTCGTCGATCCGATTACGCCGGATGAGCTGGCCGGGCTGGCCATGGAACCGGAAGTCGATAGTCGACTGGTGAGCCTCAAGAACGGTCAATGGCAGGCCAGCAACGGGCCGTTTGAACATTTTGATGGCCTGGGCGAAACCGGCTGGTCGCTCCTGGCTCAGGCGGTAAACCACTGGCATATGCCCGCCGCTGAACTGGTGCGCCCCTTCCGCGTGCTGCCGGACTGGCGTTTAGACGATCTGATGATCTCCTTTTCCGTACCGGGCGGCGGCGTAGGCCCGCATATCGACCAGTACGACGTCTTTATTATTCAGGGCATGGGCAGCCGCCGCTGGCGCGTGGGCGATAAGCTACCGATGCGTCAGTTCTGCCCGCATCCGGCGCTGCTGCACGTTGACCCGTTCCCGCCGATCATTGATGAGGATCTGCAACCTGGCGATATTCTGTACATTCCGCCCGGATTCCCGCACGACGGAATCACTCACGAAACGGCGCTGAACTACTCCGTCGGCTTCCGTGGGCCAAACGGCCGCGATTTGATCAGCAGCTTTGCCGATTACGCGCTGGAAAACGATCTCGGCGGCGAGCACTACAGCGATCCGGATTTGACCTGCCGCGAACATCCGGGACGGGTAGAAGAGTATGAACTGGAACGCCTGCGCGGCATGATGATCGAGATGATTAGCCAGCCGGAAGATTTCCGCCGCTGGTTTGGGCGTTTTGCCACGACGCCGCGCCACGAGCTGGATATTGCGCCCGCTGAACCGCCTTTTGAAGAAGAGGAGATTGTCGACGCGCTGGCGGGCGGTGAAATGCTGACTCGCCTGAGCGGCCTGCGTGTACTGCACATCGGCGACAGCTTCTTTGTGAATAGCGAACAGCTGGAGCCAACCGATCCCGCGGCTCTGGACGCACTGTGCCGCTATACCCTGCTGGGTAAAGAGGAGCTAGGCGAGGCCGCGCTGCGCAATCCGGCTTTTATCGCCGATCTGACCCGCCTGATTAACCAGGGCTACTGGTTCTTCGACGAATAGCGCTTCATCATCGGTTCATATAAAGAAGGCGCGGAGCCCGCGCCTTCTTCTTTACTATCGCTACAGCATCATTTACCGAGCAGCGCCTCAAACTGCGCCTGGTAGTGCGGCGCGTTCCATGAACCATCAAACAGGGTGTAAGTAATATATCCTTTGTTGAGCCAGCCCGAGTCATTATCCCCTTCCGCCGGTTTCATCGCCTCCGGATTCATCGTCTGTTTGGCGGTACCGTCCGCCAGAAGTTCATAACCAATCTGCGGCACAGGGAATTGTTCATTCTCAATATAATGAACGCCCTTAATTTCAGCCGACGGCAGCGGCGGATAGTTAATGCTCAACCCGGCCCCCTGCGGCATAATCGGGCTTCCCGGTTTATGCGCGGCGTTAAGTTTATCCACCAGCGAGACGACATAATCCACCGAATCAGGCCAGTACTTATGCGTGCTCGGCCATTTGTTCTTCATCTCTTCTTCCGTGAAGCGGTAGCCAATGCTGGCGGCAATCGCCGGGAAACCGTAGCGTACGGCGCGGGCCGCGGCGCTTACGGTGCCGGAGTTAACCTGCGCCATACCGGTATTGGGACCATCGTTGACGCCCGAAATCACCAGATCCGGCGGCGCGTCTTTTAGCACGCCCCACAGGCCAAAATCCAGCGCATCGGCAGGAGTTCCAGGGAAGCAGTAGCGTTTGTCAGCGGCTTTTTTGACATCAAAAACTTTACCCGTCTTAAAGGTAATTGCCGACCCGATACCGCTCTGATTCGTTGCCGGCGCCACCATCCAGACGTCATACCCTTTGGCCGCCAGTTTTTCCTGCAGCGAAGTGGTCCCCACAGACTGGCAGCCATCATCGTTAACCAGCAGTATTTTCAGCGGTTTTTCAGCAGCCTGTACGCCAGCGGCAGATAACGCCAGAATGGCGGCAGTCAGGATTTTCGTTCTCATCATCACTCCTTGTTGGGTAGCAGAGGTATTTCTTAGGCGCAAAAAAAAACCTAAGACTCCTGCCGCACGCCAAATTGGCGGACAGGGGTCTTAGGTTTTGCCTGTGGTCAGTAACAATCCCAGAGTGCTGCGAAAATAACGCCAGAGCGTAAAAGAGTCCAGCCCGGACATCATTATTCTGTGACGGAGATCAATCCTCTAAAATTATTTAAGCCGAAAACTGCCAATTAATCTGAAAATTAAACTTAAGATACAACTCAATCGACAAAATTACCTCCATGAAGACGATCACATTTATTGACATTCATAATAAATAGAGGATGTCTTTTCTCATAATTAGTGCTAACGTCGCCCTTGTTGGATTGTTACTGTTTAGAACAGGCGAAACCTACGTTATAGACGTTCGAGCGAACATAATCTTATTTATGCTTCGCGTCGAATATCTGACGTAGGTTTTTTTTTGCTTATAAAAAGACCATTCAGGTGGAGCGTTATATGAAGAAGTGGCTAATAGCATTAATGATGGCGGCAGGTGCGGCAACCTGCTCTGCGGCAGAAGTTAAAAACGATGACGGCGTGAATATCTATTTCGCCCGCCATGGCAAAACGCTGCTAAATACGTTTGACCGCGTGCAGGGTTGGGCGGACTCACCGCTTACCGAAGACGGCATTCGCGTCGCTCGTTATCTCGGCGAGGGGCTTAAAGGTATTCCGTTTGATAGCTTCTATTCCAGCGATGCCGGACGTCAGCGTGAAACCATGCAGGTGATCCTTAAGCAAGCCGGAGTAAGTGATTACAAACTTACTGAGCTCAGCGGCCTGCGGGAAGCCTTCTTCGGCGGTTTCGAAGGCGGCTATAACAAAGATATGGCCGACGCCGGCGCCAGACAGCTGGGGCTTAAAGACGGCGCTGCGCTGTTCAGCCAAATGAAAGCGGGCACCCTGGCCGTCGATACCAACCAGAACGCGCTGGCAGCGGCCGACCCAAAGGGTATGGCGGAAAACTATCAGCAGGTAAAAACCCGTACCCAGGCAGCGCTGCATACTATCGTTGAAAACGCGCAGGCCCGGGGCGATAAAAACGTGCTGGCAATTTCATCCGGTACCGCCATGCAGATTATGATTTCCGATTTAACCGACGATAACGCGAAAAACAAGCCGCTTGCCAATGCCGCGGTGGTTAAAATTGTTTATAAAGACGGCAAATATACCGTTCCAGAAATTGGCACCATGAAATATGTTGAAGCCGGAAAACAGGCTCTCGATAAAAAATAATACCCACGCTTAATTATTTATTACGGCAGACTTCAGGCGAAAACACCTCGCCTGGATCGCTGCGTCCCTACTCTGGGGTTTATTATGAAAATCAATACTACAACAGTCGCCATTATGCTGCTGGCTATTCCCGCCAGCGCCTGGTCAGTTTCGACCACTAACAGCCTGAAGGAGCACGATTATATCGATACCGTGCTCGACGATCCGTTATTCAGCCAGTCCCATATGAATTTATCGTTTAAAAACTACTGGAAATATCTTAAGGAAGAAGAGACCGAGCCAAAGAAAGTCCATAATGCCTGGGGTCAGGGCGTCGCCGTCGATTATCAGTCCGGCTATTTTGCCGATATTATTGGCTTTGATGCCACTTACTACGGAGCGGTCAAGCTCGGCGCCAGCGATTACTTTAACTCCCGCGGCGTGCTGTATAACAACGGCAGCGGGAATAAAAAGAGCAACGCTGAAGGCTTTTCTAAATTTGGTCAACGCAACATCAAGCTACAGTATCGCCTGGCGGACACTCATCTGAACGCCCGCTGGGGCTGGCAGACGATGAAAAACTTTGGCGTCATCTCCAACTCCACCCGCCTCTCCCCGACCACCTATTTGGGCTGGACCGGCGCGGTGAACTACGGCCCCTTCACGCTGCGCGGCGCGTACATCGAAAGCGCGATGGATCGTAACTCGCCGGATAAGAAACGCTTCCAGACCAACAGCGGACAGTACATTAACCATATCGCCAGCGGCGATATTCTGTGGCAAAGCGAGCACCTGAACATGCAGTACGGCTATGGTGAAAGCGATAACTATCTGCGCCGCCATATTCTGTTTACCAATATTAAGCCGATAAAAGCGCTGAACATCGGTACTCAGGTCTACGCCACTCACGCGCTGGACGAGTATAAAGCGATGCCAGCGAATAAGCGTGACTTTGACGACGACGCCTGGCACATCGCCATGGATGTGAAGTGGCAGGCGGACAACTGGAGCACCAAGTGGGGTCTGGGCTATACCGATGCGAACAAGGCCAATGAAGTGGGCTTCTACCCGCGCCATATGAGTAAAAACTCGCGCGGGACCTTTATCTCAATGGCCTATGCCGGCAACGACTATATGCGCGACGGTGAGCTGGTTCTCTCTAATATGTCGGACTATAACCTGACGCCGGAGCTGGCGATCGGTCTCGCCGGCAACATCGCCCAGTTTAACTACCGCGGCAACCACGTCCGTACCGGGGAAATTAACGCCTTCAGCCGCTGGGTGCCGACGCACCCAAGACTGAAAAATCTCACCGTCTGGGCGATGTTCGGGCCGGGCTGGTCCTATAAGATGAATGGCAAAACGCCGGTGCTTACCGACGGCCATTACAGCCGGGCCAACTCGCTCTCTTCGGAAGTGATTATCGAATATAAATTTAATCTGTTCTGATACGCCCGCCCCGCCGGTCATGGCGGGGCAACCCTCCCCGGCTACTTCTTCACCTCATTAAGCTCATCGTTATAGCTTTCCCGCGTCACGCAGACGCACAGGATGGTAATCAGCGCCATGCAGGCGAGAAACAGCGAGATGGGCCACGATGCGCCGCCGGACCACACCAGCAGCAAGGTACCAATCATCGGCGTTAGGCCGCCGACGATGTTCGCCAGCTGGAAGCCGAGCGAGACGCCGGTATAGCGCACGCTGGTGTCAAAAAGCTCCGAAAAGAAGGCCGGCTGAACGCTGAACATCATGCCCAGCCCCACGGAATAGCAGAAGGTGGTGGCGAACATAAACATCTTCACCGAGCCGGAGTCGATCATCCAGAATAGCGGGAAGGCAAAGATCAGCGTGATAGCGGCGCCGGCCAGATAGACCGGTCGGCGGCCAATTTTATCGGAAAGCCAGCCGAAGAACGGAAAGGTAAAAATGCCGACAAAGCTGGCCAGCAGCAGCCCGTTCAGCGCCGTTTCGCGAGTGAAGTTGAGTTCCCTTGTCACATAGGACATAAAGAACGCCACCGTCAGCCAGCCCAGAACAATCTCCCCCATGCGCATGCCCATCGCCAGGAACACCGCTTTACGGTGATGCTTGAGTACGGTGAGAATGGGAAACTTCTGCTCCGCCGCTTTCGGCGCGTTCTGCTGCTGTTTCTGATTCTCCTGGAACACCGGCGTCTCTTCGATCCTTGAGCGGATAAACATCCCGACAAACAGCAGCGCGATGCTTAACAGGAAAGGCACGCGCCAGCCCCAGGACATCAGGTCATCCTCCGGCAGCATCACCACCAGCGCAAAAACGCCTGTGGCGATAAACAGGCCAAGCACGTTGCCCAACTGAACAAAAGTGCCGAAAAAGCCCCGGCGATGGCGCGGCGCATACTCGGTGATCAGCGTCGTCGCCCCACCCCATTCGCCGCCGATGGCAAAGCCCTGGCAGAGGCGCAAAAAGATAAGTATCAGCGGCGCGGCGTTGCCTATGGTGTCGTAGCTGGGGATTAAGCCTATGAAAAAAGTCGAAATGCCCATAATCATCAGCGACAGGACCAGCGATTTTTTGCGGCCGATCTTATCGCCATAGTGGCCAAATACGATGGCCCCGATGGGCCGGCTGACGAAGGTAATCGACAGCGTCAGGAAGGACACCAGCAGCGCCATCAGCGGCGAGAGGTTAGGAAAAAACAGCGACGGAAACACCAGCGCGGCGGCGGTGCCGTAGATAAAAAAGTCATAGAACTCAATCGTTGTGCCGGAGAGACCGGAGCCCAGCACGGTGAGCAGCTTTCTTCTTTCATGGGTTTGTTGCGATGTTTGTTCGTCTTTTGCAGGGGTCATGGCGGGCGAGGTAAGCATAGTCATCATTAAATCCTCTGTCCTGAATCATTATTGTTAAGTCGGGCAGCGCCTGGTTAACAGCGGTGGCGAGGGAAAATCGCCGGCAAGCTAACTCGAATTAGCTAATTATAACAAGATACGGAGATTCACAACGTAAATGCTAAAAGAGTGTGACCAGGATCGGTTATATTTTGACACCGTCACCAGCGCCGCGAGGCAAATCGCTCAAAATAAGGCGTAAATAATTTATTAAATTCAATCAATTAAATATTAAACGCTGATTTACCGTCCCCGCTGCGCTTCCCGTCCGCTTTTCTGCCCGCCTTTATGCCGCCTCAGCAAGCGTTCCCTGTCACCTCGACCCACCGTTTAAAATAAAGAGTTAAATATTAATAAGTTAATAATTGCAAATTGATAGCCATCACAAATCCCCGGTAAAGAGTTTGTTCCTGTCTTTTTTTTATCCTAATTTGCTAATTCGAGTTAGCCTAAGAAATTAGCCAGCAACAGAACGATTGATGCCGCGCTTACCCCGGCGCAGCACGCTCAACGATAACCAAGCGACCTATCCCCTACAGGAGAAATTCACATGCTGAATTTAACGTTACCCGCGGAAGCCGGGCTTATTACCCCGCAGCCAGGCGAAGTGTTGATGGTGACCAATGCGGATCTCCGCGAACCGGCTAACGTCACCTGCTGGCCCACGCAGAAGCTGTTTGAACAGCGTCTGGAAACGGCGCTGGAAACATTAGGCTATCGCCTGCGCCGCGCCCATCCGGTCAACGAGCAGCGCGGCCACGGGTTTATCAGTAGCCAGAAAGAGGGTAGCGAGCTGTTCGCCGGGATCGATCCGGATGCGCCGATTATTGTCCTGCTTACCGCCTGGCAATACTCCCATCACCTTGCGCCTTCGCTGGTACATCATCGCGGCCCTATTTTGCTGCTCGCCAATTTTGACGGTACCTGGCCGGGCCTCGTCGGCATGCTCTGTATGGCAGGCTGCCTCACCAGCCTGGAGCGCAACTACTCGCGGCTGTGGTCGGAAACCTTCGCCGACGAGGCGTTTATTCGCGGCTTAGACACCTGGCTGCGCGACGGCCATCTCAGCCATAAGCTCGGCTATCTGCATCCGGTCGCGCCCAGCGCGCCGCTGCTGGCCAGCGAAGCCGGACAGATTGGCGTGAAGGTTGGGCAGTCGATCCTCAAACACAAGGCCATTGTCGGGCTGTTCGATACCTTCTGTATGGGGATGATCAACGGCGTGTTCCCGCAAAAAGCGATGATCGACGTAGGGATGCCGGTGGAGTCGCTGTCGCAATCGGCGCTGCTGGTTGAAATGAACAAGGTGCCGACCGACCTGCGCGAAGCCTGTCTCGACTGGTATGAGACCCGCGGCATGCGCTTCCGGTTCGGCACCGACGGGGCGAAGGATCTGACCCGGGAGCAGGTGCTGGAACAGTGCGCGATGATGATCGCCATGGCGCGCTTCGTGAAACGCTTCGGGCTGACGGCGGTGGGCGTGCAGTATCAGCAGGGGCTCAAAGACAGCTGCGCCGCCTCAGATTTTGCCGAAGGCGCCATCGGCAACGCGGAACGTTTCCCGATCCCGGATGAGAATGGCGAGATCGTCTGTCCGGACGCGCCGATCCCCTGCATCAACGAGGTGGATATGGGCAGCGCCATCCCGCAGGTGATGCTGGCGAAGCTGCTCGGCGCGCTGGGCATGGCGAGCGAAACCACCCTTCACGATATCCGCTGGGGTAGCGAATACAACGGCACGTTCTACTGGGATCTGGAGATCTCCGGCGCGGTGCCGTTCGCCCATCTGAAGGGCGGGATCGCCGGGGCCACCGGCTATCGCCAGCCGGCGATGTTCTTCCCCTATGGCGGCTCGACCATCGCCGGTCAGGGCAAAGCCGGACGCTTTATCTGGGCGCGCGCGCACTACGAAGGCACTCAGGTGATCCTGCATATCGGCACCGGCACCGCCGTCGAACTGCCGCATGACGAATTCGAACGCCGCCGCCGGGCGACCAACTACGAGTGGCCATTACTCAACGCCGTTCTCGACGGGGTTTCGCGCGACGATTTGATGGCGGGCCACCAGAGCAACCATCTCAGTCTGGCTTATGTAGAGGAGGAGGTATTATCCGAAGTGCTGAACGCCTTTATTGCCCAGGCGCTGACGCAAAATATGAAAGTCTTTATCGCAGGCGATGCGCATTTATTAATGAAATAACAACTGATTCGCTTATGTAATTTTTACGTTGTTAGCGATCCTGGCAAACATCCGCTTCATTCGTCTCTTTATCGCCCATAAAGAGCGGATCAACGCGTATCTGTCCGGGCGGGCTCTCCGCCTGCCCGGATAAGAGAGGATTATATGTATCAGCAGCAACATATTGAATTTATTATCCAGAAGGCAAAGAAACGGCTCGATCTGCAGGAGGCCCCTGGCTGCACCAAAGCGGGATGGCTAATGATCACCGCATTATTAATTGAGTCATGGGATATTTATTCCATGGCGTTTATTTTATTCGCCCTGAAAGATATTTATGAGCCCAGCAGCTGGCTGCTTGGTTTTACCGCCGCCGGCACCCAGCTTGGCGCGGTGGTCGGCGCGCTGCTCGGCGGCTGGCTGACCGATAAGCTCGGACGGCGTAAAATTTTCCTCTGGTCGATGATCCTGTTCGCGATCTTCGCCGTTCTTCAGGGCCTGGCGCCCAATATGTACTGGCTGGCGATTATTCGCTGCCTCGCCGGGATCCCGGTGGGCGCGGACGTGGCTAACGGCTTTACCTACATCATGGAGGTGATGCCGAAGGGCAAGCGCGAAGTGATGGCTAACCGCTGGCAGTTTATGTTCGCGCTAGGGATTATCGCCGCCATTCTGCTGGTCACCACGCTGGTGGCGCTTGATGTTCACCCGGATATGATCTGGCGCATCGTGCTGGCGGTCCCGGCGATCCCGGCCTGCCTGCTGCTGTTTATGCGTCGGGAGCTGCCGGAGACGCCAGCGTGGTTCGTCGAACGCGGCCGCTTTATCGAAGCGAAAAAAGCCTCCCGCGAATATTACGGCGAACAGGATGGCCGTCTGCTGGACGACATTCTGCCCAATGAAAACGTCACTATCGCCGACCCGACGCTCAAAGAGACGCTGCACGATCTGTTCCGCCGTCCGTTTACCCGCCGCACCACCCTGTTCGGCTGGTTCTCCTGCGCCGTGCAGTCGTTTGAAAACTACGCCTTCTCCTTCTTCCTGCCGCTGATCCTCGTGACCATCGGGATTTCCGGGCAGATCCAGAATAACCTCGCCCTGCTGGCGGTGAACTGTATCGCCGCGCTCTCGGCATTTGTCGGCCCGCTGCTGTTGCCGAAGCTCGGGCATAAGGGGCTGAGCAAATACGGCTTCCTGCTGGTCACCATCGGTATTTCGATATCGGCGTGGGGCGTCTACAGCAGCAGCTTCGCATTTATCATCTTCGGCGCGGCGCTAATGCTGTGGGGCCACTACTGGGATTCCGAAAGCGGCATGACGGTGATCTCGCTGGTGGCAAAACCGCGCTATCGCGGGGTGGCCTCCGGCATCGGCTACACCATCGTCAAGGTCACCGCCTTCGTTACCACCCTGGTCTTCCCGGCCCTGTTTGAAGCGGTCGGCGTACCGGTCGCCTCGATGATTATCGCTATCGCGCCGTTCTGCGCCTTCCTCGCCTCCATCTTCCTGCTGCCGGAAGTCTTCGGCCATGCGGTGGGCGACGAGAACGATCGAGAGCATGACGCCAGCCCGGCAATCGCCCTGGAGGGGCATGAATCCCCGGCCTCCAAACATTAACCGCCCGGGCCGCAGGGGCGGCCCCCGCTGAACCCATAAAGGAAGGAATCAGATGAACAGCACAAAAATGCCCGTGATTGAAAATATCGAACTGATGACCGCCCGCGTTCCGCTGCCGGAAGGCCCGTGGGGGGATCAGATTCACCACGTCACCGATATCGAAGTGGCGATTGTTGACGTCTACGGTTCTAACGGCCACGTCGGCACCGGCTTTAGCCACACTTCCGGCTGGTGCGGGAAAACCATCTCCGCGCTGATTGCCGAGATTATCCCGGACGTTATTGGCCAGCCGCTCTCCCCGCGCGGCCTGTGGCATCGCTCGTATAAACACGTACACGACGTCGGCGGCGCGGGCGTCACCACCCATGCCCTGGCGGCGCTGGATATTGCCTACTGGGATCTGTTAGGTAAAACCCTCAATGCGCCGATTATCGACATTCTTGGCCGCGTACGCGATCGCGTTCCGCTGTACGGCAGCGGCATCAACCTGCATCTGTCCATTGAGGAAGTGATTGACCAGGTCAAACGCTGGAAAAGCACCGGCTACCTGGCGGCGAAAGTGAAAGTGGGCAAACCGACGCTGGAGGAGGACGTGGAGCGGCTGCGTAAGATTCAGGAGGCGGTGCCGGGCTTCCCGCTGGCGGTGGACGCCAACCAGGGCTGGAGCTTCCCGCAGGCGCTGCGCGCGTTCAAACTGTTCGAACCGCTCAATCTGCTGTGGATTGAGGAGCCGCTGCCCTCCGACGATATCACCGGCCACCTGCGGCTGCGCGAACGCAGCGCCACGCCTATCGCGCTGGGAGAAAACGTCTATAACTTAAACCAGTTTACGCAGTACATCGAGAGCGGCAGCGCGGATTACATCCAGGCGGATCTCGGCCGCGTCGGCGGGATCACCGGCTATCTGGATATCGCCGCCGTCGCCCGCGCGCACAACCTGCCAATGACGCCGCATTTTGTCATGGAGCTCAGCGCCAGCCTGCTGGCAACGGTGCCGAATATCTCATACGCCGAGATGACCGACGGCGGGCGCTGGAAAGATCTGCGCATCATCGCCGAAGCGGGCGAAGAGGTGGACGGCTACTACGTGCCGAGCGAAAGGCCGGGCCACGGCATTATTCTCGATCGTGATTACCTCGCAACCCACAAAATCTAACCACGCAGTGAGGGGAAAGGACAATGGAAGACACGTTATTCTCGGTTAAAGACAAGGTCATCATCGTGACCGGCGGCCTGGGACAGCTGGGGGCGCAGTACGTGAAGACGTTACACGACCGCGGCGCGAAGGTGGCGGCGCTGGCCACCCGCGTCGATGCCGCGCGCGTCGACCGCGTGCTGGGGGCGATCAAGGACTCCGACCGCCTGCTGTGCGCGGAAGTGAATATTACCGATAAAGCCAGCATTAACCGGGTGCTGGATAGCATTGAAGCGAAGTGGGGCGTCCCGGATGGCCTGGTCAACAACGCGGGCGTCGACACCCAGCCCAGCGCGCCGCCGGAAGTCTCCGGCCCGTTTGAAGAGTTTCCGGAAGAGGTGTTCCGCGAGGTGGTGGAAGTGAACCTGGTCGGCACCTTCCTGATGACCCAGCAGGTCGGCAAGCGCATGAAACAGGCCGGCAAAGGCGGCTCGATCATCAACGTCGGTTCGATCTACGGCGTGGTCTCCCCTGTGCAGGATATCTATAGCTACAAAAAAGAGGACACCGGCATTCCGTTCGTCAAACCGGTGGCCTATTCGGCGGCAAAGTCCGGGCTGTATAACTTTACCCGCTACTGCGCCACCTACTGGGGGCGCGACGGCATTCGCGTCAATACTCTGACCCTCTCCGGCGTCGAGCGCAGCGATCAGGACCCGCGCTTTCAGAAAAACTACACCAACCGTATCCCCATCGGGCGGATGGCGAAAGCCCACGAGTACAACGGCGCGGTGGTGTTTTTGCTCTCCGACGCCTCGGTCTATATGACCGGTTCCAACGTGGTGGTGGATGGAGGCTGGACCGCATGGTAAGCGATAAATGGCAGGTTTTTCGCGGCATTATCTCCGCCGTGGTGACGCCGATGCACGCCGATGAGTCGGTGAACTACGCGGCGCTGGACGCGCTCGCCCGGGCCCAACTGGCGCGCGGGGTTGAGGGCTTTTACTGCTGCGGCTCCTCCGGGGAGGGGCCGTTGCTGCGTTTCGATGAGCGCCGGCAGGTACTGGCAACGCTGGTGCAGTCGGCGGGCGGTCGCGTGCCGGTGATCGCCCACGTCGGGACGCCGCGCACCCGGGATGCCGTCGAGCTGGCGAAGCACGCCGAGCAGGACGGCGCCAGCGCGGTGTCGCTGGTGCCGCCCTACTACTACAAATATAGCCGCGAGGAGATTATCGCCTACTACCGTCGAGTGCTGGACGCCATTTCGATTCCGGTGATTTTGTATAATATTCCGCAGTTTACCGGCGTCGAGCTGGACGCCCAGAGCGCCGACGCGCTGCTCGGCGATGAGCAGGTTCTGGGGGTGAAGCATACTTCGCATAACCTCTATTCGCTGGAACGCATGATCGCCCGCTACCCGGAGAAAGTCTTTTTTAACGGTTTCGATGAGATCTTCCTTTCCAGCCTCGCGGCGGGCGCGACGGCCACGGTTGGCACCACGGTTAACCTACAGCCGGAGTTGTTTCTCGCCCTGCGCAGCGCTTTTCAGCAGGGCGACATCGCCCGGGCGCAGCGCCTGCAGCAGCAGATCAACGAGGTGGTGGAGCAGCTGGTCGCGCGCGGCGTGTTCCAGTCGGCGAAGTATCTTGCCGCGAAAGAGAGCGTCGATACCGGCCCCACCCGCGAGCCGTTTGTGGCGCTGACGGCGGCGCAGAAAGGCGAGCTGGATGACCTCTATCTGCGCTTAAGGGGGTATATCGCCGATGCCGGACAATGACGCGCTCTGTCCCCAGATCCGTCTGAACGATAGCGTCGTGTGCCAGCAGGTCGCGCGGTTTTTACAGGAGACGGAAAGCGATGCGCGAACCCGGGGGCTGGCGGTGGCGGTTGTCGGGCCGGAGGGCGAGCTCATCGCCTTTGGCGCGCACGCTCGCTGCCCACCGCTACCGCGCCAGCTGGCACAGCGCAAGGCCTGGAGCGCCCTGCGCTTTCGCCGTCCGACGGCAACGCTGGCGCAAGAGGTCAGCGCCGGCGCCCTGCAGCTGGCGGTATTTAACGACCCGCAGCTGCTGGCGATGCCGGGCGGCGAGCCGGTGATCGTCGACGGGCTGGCCATTGGCGGCGTCGGGATCAGCGGCCTGCCACCGGAGCTGGACGCCGGGCTGGCGGCGCAGTTTGTTCAGCGATTGACTTGATGAGGGATCGTTAAGGGTTCCCGGATTGCGGCGCCCGCGCCTTATCCGGGCTGCCAGCGCGCGCAGGATGCGGTATCTGTAGCCCCGGCCAGCATAGCGCAGCCGGGGATTGACATGTTCACACAAGCCGTGTCATTTACTGGCTCCGCTGCTTCTCCACCGACAGCGGGCGGTGAATCAGGGTCATCGGCACGGTGATCTTCACATCGGCATTTTCCCCCTGCAGCTTCTGCTGCATCAGATGAAACGCGTGCTGCGCCCAGGCGTCCTCATCCTGGCGCATCGACCACACCGCGTTCGGCAGAAATCCCAGCATCTGATGTTCATCGAAGGTGCCGATGGGAATATCCGACGGAATAAAGCCGTAGGTTTCCCGCAGCGCGCTCAGCGTCCCTTCCAGAATGGGCAGAGAGGAGGCGATAAACGCCTTCGGCGGCTCGCGGTGCTGACGCAGAAAATCGAGCATCAGCTGTTTGCCCTCTTCCTGACGGTTATGGCTGGCGGACAATATCCACTCCTTGCCGGCGGGCAGCTCGCTCAGGTAGCCCTGCAGACGACGCTGGATCGACGGCTGCTGGGTATCCCCGGCGATAAAAAAAATCGGCGAGACGTCCACCGCCTGGGTCATCGCCTGCACCAGCTTTTTGCTGCCGTTGTAGTTATCGCTTACCACCAGCGACACGTCGCTCTCGCCAAAATCGCGGTCGAGCAGCACTAGCGGCCGCTTGCGCGCTACCTTCTGGTGATGCAGCTGCGTTTCCCGGGTAGAGGGCACCACGAAGAGCCCGTCAACGTTGCGCGCCAGCAGTCCTTCAACCAGACTGTTTTCATGCTCGCTGTCGCTGTAGGTGCAGGCAATCATTAGCTGATACCCCGCCTGACGGCAGCAGGCTTCGAGCTTTTCCGCCAGGGTGGAGAAAAACAGGTTGGATAAACGCGGGATCACCAGCCCTAAGGTCTCGGTTTTATTGAGCTTCAGGCTGCGGGCGATATGGTTAACGACCAGCCCGTTCTCGGCGATGTAATCATTAATACGCTGCTGCGTTTTGGCGCTGATGCGATACTGCTCAGCTTTGCCACCCAGCACCAGGCGCACGGTGGTAATCGAGATTTCCAGCGCCCTGGCGACTTGCTCAACGGTTTTGGCCATAAACTCATTTTCCATAACGAACAGAACGGCTTAATCATAAACTAATTCGAGTTAGCAATACATTAGCCGCGCTGTTATTTTGAACAAGGCGTCAGTTTTCTGACGCCACTGGCGCTGTCGATCGCGATCCCGCGACGCGGACGATCGTTAAGATCCTTCCCTGTCCTCTCTGTCGCCGTGTGTGCCGGGAGAGATTCTGGCCGCGCTATTTCATTTTGCCGGTTTAACCTCGATCACCCAGGTGGGGAGATCCCATGTCCCGCCGAGGCGAAGATAGCGGCACATCCCGGTGGTCGCTTCACGGCTTTTGCGGAACGTTGTGCCATCCCAGAGCCAGCTCGCCGTCCCCCAGCAATTGCCGAGCCCTCGCCCTTTCTGGCTCATAAAAATCTCGCCGTCGCCATATTCAGAACCGGAAACCGTAATAAGCGTTGGATTACCCTCAAGTTTGCTATCCACAACCCAATAGCCGTATCCCTCGTTATAGGCCGCCCGCCAGCACAAGGCCGAAATCAGGGAATGCGCGTTATCCAGCGGCGTCAGGCTGATGGTTTCAGCCTCCTCCCCCTCCTCAGGCTGGAGGCGATCGCACCAATCATCGTTATTTAGCGTGGCCAGAAGCTTCGGCTTGAGCACCGCCAGCTCAGGCGCGGTTAACGCTCTCTCCTGCGCCTTCTCCGGCATGACCCGGTGAATGACCGGGGCGGGAATCGCCGCCCGGACGCTGCTTTCCGGCCTGTCGCCTTTTTTGGTCAACGCGCCCGGCGTGCCGATTCGCCCCTGAACATCGTCCATTTTCAGCAGTACCGCGTAAGCACCTTCGCCGGAAAGCTCAAACGGCGCCTCCCCGCCTGTAAATTCAACCTTCCCGCTGCCTTTGATGGCGTTAACGATCGCCCGGGCCTGTTTCTCCGACAGCGGCCAGCTCTCTTTTGCTGGCTTCACATCGCCTGCCGGCTGGCCGTTGATCCACAGCGTCAGTTTGCCCGGCAGAACGTCGCTGTCGGTCACCTCCGCCAGCATCAGCTCTCCCGAGACGGCGGTGCCCGCTCCGGCCTGGCGGGTCAGCAGCACCGAACCTCCGCTTCCTTCTTCAGCGCTGTATCCCGCCGCCCGGCAGGTCAGCGTGTTATCACACACCACTTCCCAGTCTTTGTGACTGAATGAAACGCCTGTTTTCGCCAGCGCGGGGAGACTAAGTACGGCCAGTGCCAGCACGCCTCTCCAGAGTTCCTTTTTCATACCTTCTCTCCTTAATCGGTCATCCGCGTAGTCTGAGTAATCCTCCTCGCAGAGAGAAGCGTTTTCCCCTGTCGCGACATTTTTTCAGACAACGACATGGATGCCGCACCGCTTTACGCGTCGTCGGGCATATTCCCGCCCGTTCAGCCCGGCTGAAAATAGCGGGTTTGAGAGTCTGGTCACCTCATTCAACATCATTTCTGGGTTCACAAAATAACATCCGCCGTGATGTTAAATCATCTTGTGATATTCCGCGCGGCTGCGACCGGCTAACTCTTTTTACGCTCTCACTTCATCTTTGCGATTCATAGCTGAATTCCGCTCTGGCTATTCAGGGGGTTCTTTTATGCATCGATTCATCTTTTCTTTGACGTCATCAATAATATGAAGCTATCCCGAATATTCAGCGTACTGCCGTCGCTATTTTTTGCCGTCGCGTGCGCTGCCGCATCATCCGGCGTGGATCATTGTGAAGTGGGCTGCCCGACCGGCGGAAGCGGGCAGACGCTGGTTCGCGAAGCCTATACGCTCAATAACAACAGCCAGCGCAAATTCGCCAATTGGGTGGCGTATAAAATCACCAAAGCCAGTCTGGCCAGCGGGCGTTCGCGCAGCTGGAAGCGCGATCCGGATTTACCCGCTACGGATACCCTTGCCCCCGCGGCATATAAAGGGGCCAGCGCAGCATTGGCGGTCGATCGCGGGCATCAGGCGCCTCTCGCCGGGCTCGGCGCCAGCGCAGACTGGCAGGCGTTAAACTATCTTTCCAATATCACCCCGCAGGCCTCCGACCTGAATCAGGGGGCGTGGGCGCGGCTGGAGGATAAGGAGCGCGCCCTCGCCGAGCGCCGCGACGTGGCGGCGGTGTGGTCCGTTACCGGGCCGCTGTTCGAACGGCATATCGCTACCCTGCCCGCCGCGCCCGAGGTGGAGCTTCCCAGCGGCTACTGGAAGATTATTTTTATCGGCTCCAGTCCGGATAAAGGCGAATACGCGGCGTTTTTGCTGGATCAGGCGACGCCAAAAAGCGCCAGTTTTTGTGATTATCAAGTGACGGTGGAGGAGATTGAGCGGCGGACTCATCCGGCGCTCTCGTTCTGGCCCGCCCTGCCGGCAGGTATCGCCCGCCGCCTGAAGTCCCGGAAGGGTACGCTGGCTAAAGAGATGGGGTGCCCGTAATTGGGCATGGGCATCCTGTTGCGCGCATTATCTCGCTTTTATTTTTTGAATCTGCTTTGCGGTTATTTCAGCAATATCAGGAAAGTCATTTTCCACAGGCGCTAATTAATAGCATCATGCATTCTGTTAATTCTTAATTTGCGGTTAAAGGCGTTTATTATGTCCGATTAAAGTCTGGACTTTATTTTTATTACTGGTTAGGTTTACAGGTGTTATTTAGCGCGGTGCGAATGTGCGCCAACACACCCGCACCGCTGATCACAATTACTATTTACAGGGAATAGCAACCATGACTAATGCTGATTGTATTGTAGATTCGTTTGATCCAGAAGTGTCGCCGAAAAATAAGCGTCAGTTGACGGTGAGTTATGTGAGACGTTTGCCAGATCGTCGTCTTGTTCCGGCGCTGATCATGAAGGGCCAGTGGCTGGCGGCGGCAGGGTTTTCGACCGGCACCCGGGTGGAGGTGCGGGTGATGGATGGCTGCATTGTGCTGACGGCGGTTGAGCCGGAACCGGAGCTGGAAGCCGCGATGCGCAGGGTGGAGAAGCTGTCGGCCAGGAAGCAGAAGCAGGTCAGAGAGTTTATCGGGGTGATTGGGGGACGGGGTTGAGGAGTCAGGATTGCGGTGACAGACAGGATTTTAATGCCATGCTCTATATCGCCACTCCGGACCTGTACTCATCCATCAAATCCGTACAACGCTCCTTTTAGATAACGGATAAATACCTGTTAATACGACTGAATGAGGAAACCATCATGGAGACTTACCGATTACATCGCGGCAGGCTTATCGACCATATCCAGCTTGTGGTAAATGATTTCGAGGCCAGCAAAGCGTTTTATACAGCCGTGCTGGCGGTCCTTGAGATCCCTGTCGTGAATACCTACGACGATTATTTTTGGGCTGATGAGCTTGTTGTTTCATCCATTAATAGCCCCGGTTCCGCAGGTAAGCCGACAGGACGGCATCACCTGGCTTTCCAGGCCAGGGATCGTGAGACGGTGGATGCTTTTTACCAGGCGGCGCTGGCACACGGCGGCAGTGATAACGGCGCACCCGGTGAGCGAACTTATCACCCGGGGTACTACGCGGCCTTTGTACGCGATCCCGATGGTAACAATATCGAAGCGGTTTACCATGGCGAGGGGGAACGCAGTGCGGCATCGGTGGAGATTGGCTTCAGTCTTTAAGTATAACGGCCTCCGGGCAGGGGTCGTATTGGGCGGTTGGCATTAAGTCAGACCAGGAGCCAGCCCATGAATTAGCCATATCGAAGCCCTCATAATAATGAGGGCTACATAAAATAAATTCAGTGTTGTAAATTCATTGCGTATTCATTTTATAAAGGAATAACGATGGGAGCCATTAACGAGATAGATATTGCAAAGCTGGTTTTGCTACCCGCGATTTTATATGTGGCTAAAAAGATCATCGACTGGGCGGGAAAAGTGATGTCCAGCCCGCCAGCAAAGCGAAAAATCCGCTTCGAAAAGGTACCTATTGAAACGAAAATAGAGGTGCTGAATAAAATCGCTGAGATAGCGAACGCTGAAATACCCGACACTAAACTCTCGAGGACGCATCAGACGGTACAAATGAAATTTTTATATGAGCAGATCGGGATTACTCTTCCTGTCTGGCACGCCCATCAGCTGATCGCGTTTATCGCTGATAAAAATATCGGCTCATATGATGTACGATTAATGAGTTTCCTTAAAAACCCATCCTTATATCGTTGTGAAGAAAATCATTTTTCTGTCGATGCTGAAAAAATAAAAAAATTTCACATCGTTAGTGGAGGTTTCTGGCTAATTTCAATCGTCATTTTTGCCTGCGCCTGGTGGACAACAATACAATCGTTACTGGCCAGCGGGGGCGTAAATTCGGTTATCGCATTTTCACTGTTTTACTTTATTTCCGCTATTGTGGTCACTGGCTTTATCTTGAGCCAGGTTGGAGAAACCTGGCAAAGCGCCAGATTCGCCAGGCTGTTTGAAAGGTGGTGTGAGGAGGAAGCGCGGGTGGAAAGTGGGGAGCGTGCTGTGCTAGCCGCATCGGAGCCAGAAGAACAGAGGCCTCAATAAGAAAGGATATATAGGGTCAAATCCAGCTGGATTTGACCCTATATATCCAGACGCATTTTCTCTCTTGCGGTTGCTCAATCTCACCAATCGCGAAGGTGCTTAGAAGGAAGTGAGGTAAAGAACTGGCTAGACGAAAAAATTGAACTGTCCAGAGCAGCATGACTCTGGACATACGATGGGAGAAATTATCGTAGTTTTTGATAAAAATTCTTGCGCACAGTGCGGCTGATGTAACTGTTAAGCCCCTGACCAGCCCTGGCAAGCATTTTCATGTGGTCAACCATAACCTGGCCTGGGCGGATAGAGTTGTATAGGTACCGAGAGTTATCACGAAATTGTACAGTGATTGAGTCATCCCCTATCTCAAACCCTATAACACCTGAATCGCCACCACGATTTTGATACTTTTCCATTTAATATCCTTGTTAAATAAACGCTTATTGCAACTCAACAATAACCATTCAAATGAAAAGTATATGTGACAGAACTCTCTAAACTTTAGATAAAATTCGCACACCATTAAAGCTAGTAGCTAATACAGAGAACCAAGTGCAAGGATCGAAAGCTACCTGCCCACATCCAAGATAAATCGCTCTCCTCTACCCATATCAGTAAGTTGATGTAGATTGAATCAGGTTGACTTACAATGGCATTAGAGACAGCAGACGAAGTGAAGGCAGTCAACGCGGAGTTAGCAAAGAACAAAAAGACGAACCTGTTTCGCTGCCTCTGGGCGATGCAATTTGAAAGCACTCTCCGCTTCGGGGATACCGTCAAATTGACGTGGGATCAATTCGCTGAGGGCAAAACGCATCTGACCATCAAACAAGAGAAGACGGGGAAACTTTACAAAGTCGCTATTACCCCGGCTATGCGCTCTATCGTCCAAGCTCGGCGGGAAGAAGCAGCAGACCGCCCAAAATTCGGTGACTACATATTCAGCCTGTCCGACCTGAGGTCGAAAGGCCAGCCAGTTTCACACAATGCGGTTTTGACTGAATACGGGAAATGCTGACGCCGTGCAGGTTTCTAGGATGTGGGGAGCCACACACCACGCAAGAGCAAAGGCCGTATATTGTTTGAGAACGGCGCACCACTTGAGCACATTACAAAGTTGTTGGGCCAGGCCAACCCGGCATCCACCCTGTTTTATATCGGGTTCACGCAAGAGACTGCGGATACATTATCGGAGGAGTTTTCTCTCGGTGGGGAATGGTAATGATGAAAGAACGCATAGTGGCACTTATGAAATTTCTGGCCCTGCTGGGAGAACCATTTATAGGCAGAAAAAATAATTTTCACAGATAAACTGGCAACGCATCCTTTCGAAGCCAGTTAATACTATGCTAATCATTACGCAATGATAATGATATTTTTTAATTATCTGTATCGTCTTCATGATAGACGCGATTTAAAAAATCATCATACTTGTCTGGCAGTAAAGCAACCTCACCCCAACCTAACTCAGGTGTAATGAAACCTAATCCAGCCCCATTAACTTTACTGTAAAACATTGCGATGCGACCAAGATTTCTATCGTTCAAAAAACCTCGTCCCTCAGCTGTGTCGTTTGTTATTCTTATACGAAAATCACGATATGGCGTGCTATTGTCAATCCTTAGCCAAATATTAGAATGCCCTTTAAATTTCTCAACCCTGAAAACCGCACCAAATAAAAACCGAGGTTCATCACATTCTTCCCTCAGTTCATTTATATTTTTTAGAGAGTCACAAAACCTATATCTTTTAGCTCTTCCATCTTCGTCTAAAAGATATATTTCACGATAATAATTGTGAATAAAGTTTGCACACAAAGACTGGATACTGGTTATCTGACTTGGGACGCGGAAAGATTCACCATTATGGCGAGCTATTGGAAGAGAAACTTCTTTTCCATCTTCCCTCTCAAAATGAGAGTCGATAGGTACTTCATCCCCTCCAAAATCGACCCTTGGATTATTTTCTGGACGGGTCTGGAGAAAGCCGCTGATAACTATTAATTCTTCATCTTCAACGGCCTTTTTTGCATCTTCTTGTGTAGCGTATTTTTTATATTGTATTGGACCGCATCGTAAACTACATGGTGGTGCATCGTCATCTTTAAGATGTTTATAATATGCAGGAACTTCGTTAGATGTCATTTCCTTTTCAGGATCTGCTGGTACTCGTGTAAGATGCTCATAACAAGAAGGACAAAAAAGGAATCCTTTCATATGAGACAAATAAGCCAGAGGTTCAACGGTGTTTCTTTTTAGGGCTGCGAGTGAGTGCGACAGTTTCACCCACTCTGGATCATAATATGCGTATGCAATTCTTCTAATAGCCATCTTAAACTCCGTGTGTAGTATCAATCGAAATAAAATACTCAGAGTGCTTGATAAACTCCTGAGTGTTTTTCCCTGATAAAAAAACACTCTTACTATTATTTTAGCTTTATAGAGACGACATTTTCTTTGTCAGAAAAAATCTCAGATTTCGAAATTTTTGTTATAGTGACAAAATCAGCATCAGGCAACCCTGACATCTCGTAAAGTTCACCTTTAGAAATTATATTATTCTCATCAAGAAGATGAGCAAGTCTATTAATTAACTTAGGCTCTTCATGCTTGATAATGTCATCCAAAGGCTCTTTTTTACGGTAAGGTGCCAGTTGTCTGAAAACATACTCTTTTTGATTGTCATTTATCAGATGCAAGCTCGATGCTCGCATAGTGATTGCTCCAATCGAAACTCCCCAACGTTCTTTTAACTTTATTAATCCCTGCAAACTTGGTGAGAAAAACTCATTGCCAAAAGTGGAAGCAGGAAGCAAGAAGCAAGAAGCAAAATAATCCGCTTGTTTCTCCACTTTCTTAAAAAGCTCTTTATCGTCAAGATAATCGTCCTGAACCGAACGGTGCAATATCAGATGTCCCAATTCATGAGCAATAGTAAATCTCAACCGAACTGCCGTACTATTTTTATCAGCAACGATGACTGGCCCGGAGTTAGCCCAAAATGAAAAGGCATCCACCCTATCTCCGGCATGAATATTTGAGACAACAACACCGTTATTTTCAAGAAGTTGAGTAAGGTTTTTAATCGGACCATCACCCAATCCCCAATATCGACGGGTTTGCGTTGCGATATGCTCAAGATCGCTTGGCGTAAGCATTTCAAAATCATCAATATCAATAGGCGGTAGCTTCAATTCAGGCAAAATTGCATATTGAAGCAGATTAGAGAGTATACCTGACACCCATCTTCCCTTCGTTGTGCCCATCAAGCGTTCCTTTTTACTTGCAGAAGCGCGACTACGAAAATGGACAGCACCTTTGATACTGGGTGAAGATTCGGCAGCTAAAAAGAAAGCCTCAGGGAAACTCAATACCCTTGAAATCTGATTTAATGTCTCATGGGATGGGTTTTTCAGCCCTTTCTCAAACGCAGAAATCGCTTGCCGAGAGATCTCAAGCAAACGCGCAAGGTCAGCCATAGTTAACCCTTTAGCCTCCCTTGCCTCGGTAAGACGTTCAGGATTGATTAATTTGTCACGATTCTGCGAAATAAGCGGGCTTACATTCATTTTTGTTTTCTTAGCAATTCATCGACCCTAAGGGCGATTTTTTCATCAAGTTCATCTTCAATAGTTTCTTCCTCAACTTCATAAGAAGAAACCAACTCTAATGGTTCAGCATACAGTACAGCACGCAAATCTGGAGTAGGAATGGTCAAACTTATCGCCTCCAGGGAAGCACCAACCCCATCATGTAATAGATAAACGTGACCACCTACACTTGGAAGCACATTATCGTTGTCTTCGAATCCTTCAAAAAGATCGTAATTCATGCTTTGTGCATATGCAGCTCGGTAGCGAGCCTTACGCGGTAATTGTCCCGGTCCGTTAATATGGTGAGCCGTGAGAGTCCAGTTGTTAGACTTAATCGATAAGTGTCGGCAGTTACGGGCTGCATTTGGTGCGGCGTGAAAATCCAACCCAAGATTGATCGCTGTTTTTTCCAGTAATGCTTCACAATAGAACCAGCGAAGATACGGTTGTGCCTCACGAGAAAACACACCAAATTCGCGGCTGCGCTCGGCAGACATCAGGTAAGCCTGAGATATAGAACGAGTCATGGAACTACGGTGATTTACATCAAAAGCGTTCATTAATACTGTTCGATAATTGCTCATAACGGCTTATCCTGGTGAAATGTTGTCAACCATATTTACAAAAAACCATAATTTTGTCAACCGTGAAAATAGATTGAACCACAATTGGTACGTAAAGATTTGTGCCGGAGGCACCTTTACGAGACCAAAAACCTTGGTAGGGCATTAGCAACTCCCTTTTAGTCATCTACGGTTAGATGAATTTCCTGGCTTCCGCCACCATCTTCAACTCCGCCTCTTCGGCCTTCTTCCGTTCAAGCCATGCTTTGCCCTCTGGTGTCGCCAGAAACTTACGAGTGTGAATTTTACGGTTGTTGCGTTTGGTTGCCGCTGCATTTTTCGCCATGATTGCCTCCAGTTCGGCCGCCGCTGGGCCATAAAGGCAGGCTACAGAAAATCGCAGTGACAAATCCAGATGCCAAAATACCCTACCAAATGGTGCCGAAGGCAATAGGTGACCATTACGTGCCGTGTTGGGCACATAAAGAAAGGCGGAGCACAGCGACTTCCGCAGTAGATACAATCCCTTCACAGAGATGATGACGCCTTGTCATGGCTTCTTATCAGGTAGCCGTTGTGATCCGGTGGCTGAAACCGTGGCAGAGCCGGATTCTTTCCCGATCCGGTTAGTCTTCCCAACATTACGCCTGTTTATTCGCTGCAACGTCATCTCGACATGTTGCATCTTGGAGCGCCGCACGAAGCGCGAGCCACATTGACAAGGGTTATGGGATAAGGATTAGAGACGCTGGCGGCGTCTTCCGGCTTCAAAGGAAAAGCGCAACGAATAGACCAGCGACATAAAATTAAGTCGTCAGTGCTGACCGTTCACGTTTTGTACAGAGTTGAGCCAGGAAACTACCTGCCGCTGCGTGATAACATCCCAAAAGCCACTACCAAACACAGCGGCAATCGTTAGTGATATTATTCAAGCAAAAAACACAGGCAAGAAAGGCAGAGTTATTTCACTAACTTTTTGTTTATAATGGGTTTTTCTTGATTGGTGCCGAAGGCCGCACCGCAATTTACGCCATAACCAATTGAAATTAATTGGTTTATAAAAACAAGAAACCACATTGTATACTCACATGTATACTCAACGCGATTCCCTGAGAATACATCTAGCTAAAAACTACTCTTCATCTTCTTCCACAGGCTCCAGCGCGTCAAGTACGACTCGTACCATGGCAATAGAACCAATACGGATAAAAGCATCTTCTCCATCTTCGTCGGTTAACATATAACGATCTGTGGTTTCAGGCTCGCAGTCCAGTTTGTCAAAGAACGCATTCAACTGACAGATATCATCCGCCTCTTCGTTTTGCGGCGCATCAGGCTCAACACTCAGCGGAATCACAGGGCCACCGTTCACCAAGGTGATATGGACATTAAAATAATCGTCTTCGTAATCATCATCTTCTTCAGCAACGATTGGCGGTAGACCATCAGACAAGAACTGGTGAAATACCACTTCACGCATATTTAACGCATAACGATACTGATCCGAGTCAAAGACAAAGAACCGCTCTACATTCGGGCTAGCTGTTTCCTGAAAATAATAATAAAACCTCCGCTTATCAGCAGCAGAAATGGGCAACAATAAATAATCCTGCTGCCCATGTAGCCAGAGTTTTACGATCCAGAGACCGCTATCCATTTCAATACCGCTTGTAGCTATCTCCTCAAGATCATCATCGGTTTTACGGCGCTTCTTGTGAAAGTCGTTAATCAACCGATCGCTTTCCGGGAATACGATGTTTAAAGGCTTATCCAAAGCATTGCATATTGCCTGTGCAGTGCCCAGCTTTGCTGCGACCTTTCCGGTTTCGATGCGTTGGATTTGCTGTTGGCTGGTGCCGACCATATACGCCAGCTCGCGCTGCGTAATCGACAGTTGAGTACGAAGCTGTTTGATGTTGTTCTGTAACATGGCATCACTCTTCTCATGAGGTTGATGGCTGACATTAAAACACAAAAACGCGTAAATACACATAAACGTGTTTTCAGATAGGAATTTGTCATAAGTGTGGAAGATTTAAAAGGCCATCACCCAAAAGAGAAGACCTTTTACACTTACTTAGCAGCCAGCATCCCCGGATAGTGTTGGGCGATGATGTCATTCAGCTTATCGACCAGTTCCGGTCGCTTAAAAGTGATATGTGCCGTTCCCTTCTGAAAGTATTTGATGGCAAACATCTCGTCCTCGTAACGATTGCTGTGCCTGTTCTCATGGATATGATCGCCGAGTCGACGAGTGACGTCGGCACGGTTGTCGGGAACTGGTTTCCCGTCCAGAAGCATCAGCATACGTTCAAGATCCGCTAACCGGTCACGTTGCCAGCCCCAGTTAAGCCCAAATCCCCAACGGTCGAATTTGACCAGTCCCGTCACAATGATTTTCGCGCCAAACTTACAGGGGCTGTTCGTCCTATAGTCCCAGCTTAAGCCTTTGAACACATTGATCACTCCGCGCTCAAACACCGCCCCCTTGTTCAGATGCAGTTGCTCAAAGGTGCTCATAATATTCTCTTCGCTGACAGCCGGAATGTCGTCCTTTTCCAGGCTGTTGTACCACTGCTCACGGGCTGCAGCATCCATCAGACTGAGCATCCCTGACTTCTTCATGAGGTCTCGCCATATACCGCGATCGAGATTGCGGGTAATGGCTTTCATCGCCACTTCTGGTTTTTCCATCAACCAGCAGCCGCAACGGAAGTTCTGCTTCATCGCCCAGTCCAGCGCGGTTTTTCCGCCGATACTGTGGGTCAGCGTTGAAATATCGTCAAGCTGCTGTATCAACGTTTCAATCTGCGCCAGCGCGGCATTACGTCCGGTGACGATGCGCTCAATGCTGGTGGAACAAATCACGTCGGTGTGACCGGTTAATACTTCGGGTGCGGTGAGAGTAAGTTCTGACATTGTTTATTTCCTTTATATAAAGCAAAGCGCCAGCCGATGAGGGCTGGCGCTTGTATGTGCGTGATGAGTAGGGTGCGAAGGCTAATCTGTACCGGCCTGTTGCAGAAGCTGAAGATGACGAAGATCGCGAACATCCCTGAGCGCCTGTTCAATCCATGGCAACAGCGCCGCTGAATCTGTGTTGTTTTCATTGTTATCGAAGATGATGTTGTCCTGCAGCCAGTCGATCAGAATATTAAGGGCGGTTTCAGTGGTTAATGGTGGCATGAAAATACCTTGTGATTACCGGGGATGCATCACCAGTCAAAGGTGGTAAAGCCGGGCAGCACTTCACCTGAAGCATCAAAGTGGATGATGTCAGCGGAATAGCGACGCATAAGCGTCACCACTAACCGGCGACAGGCCTTTGATAACCCCATTCGCTTCAGCTCCAGGACCGGGTATAAGCGGGCGTTCAGCCTGAGCAGATAGCCGTAGCCGGTGTACAATATCCAGTCGCTGTTGCTGCCGTCATGTCGCTGAAGAGAGGTCTGGTCCAGAATAGTGTTATCCTGACGGGTAATATGCGCGGTACTGCACTGGATGCCGTTAATGCGCGTGACAGGCGGCAGTGGATCTTCAACAACCAGCTTCCCGGGCTCGTCAGCAACGCGAAGTGAATAACCGTTGTCACAGACCACATCAATCAGCGCAGCCAGTTCGATACCGTCGATATCGACGGCGATCCGGCCCATGTTGAGGGCCAGTACGTTGAGGGTATCGGCCTCCACGGTGAGGGACAGCTTCATGGCTGCACCTCACGGTATTTACCGGTGGTGATGTCGGTCACCGTTCTGTAGTCATTGCGGGTCATCAGCCCGGTGGCTTTGCGGGCGCGGAGAATATCGATACTGCTGATAAGCGGCGACTGTGTTTCTGCGCTGAAACCGGGACGATCGGTGCGCACCAGATCGTACTTTTCCACGATAACATTCACGGCATCGCACAGTGAGATACCCGCGTCGATATGCTCCTGAATCACGCCATCGTGACCAAATGGCGTGTCGTTAAGCGTCAGACCGTAGTGACGATCCAGCAGGTGACTCAGAAGCTGCTGCCAGATATCCACCTGTGACGGGCGTGGCGAAGCCTCCTGCGTGGAGGATAGCGGTTGGGTTTGCATAGTGGGATCTCTTTGTTGATGGGTTAAAACAAGGGAAAGTCGTGCGAAGGTTTACGCGGTTGCTGCAGGCGTTGGATAAATCGCAATATAAATGTAGCCATGCGAGCCGAGTGAATCGGCTTCGCAGGTCAACCCTTTTGCGTAGAGCGTAACGCCGTGCTGATGGTGAGGATTGAGTTCACCGGAAACCAGCATCAATTCCAGCTGTTTGAGTAGTACCGGAAAGGCCTGGTCAAGATGGCGTAAATCCGCCTCGCTGAACTGACCGGTGATGCTGGCGCGGTCGGCGAGATAGTGCACCTGGTTGCCCTCCTGCACCAGTCGTGCGCCAAAGCACGGTGTGACGGTGGGCTTAAGGCCCCACCAGGGTTCAGCGATATCGTGGTTTACTGCCGGTATCTCATTCGACAATTTAGCTTTCCTTAAATTAACGTTAATTGAGCGTGACACTGCGCAGGACGACATACGGGCCGCTGCGGTCCTGACGGCGCTCTGCAAAGACGGCGAGTACACCGCTGATATCCTGGACTTCCCGCCCGGTATAGTGGCAGACGCTGCCGGACCATTTGTATTTGCCTGTACAGAAGCGAAACAGCCGGGACTGCGGATACTGGCGGTATATCGCCATCGCCTGACGTTTACTGATAATTTTCATCGGGTTATTTTCCTGTTGTGCTATAGCCAGCCACGCTCTGCAAACGAGGTGATTTCCATACCACCCACCACCAGGTGATCCAGCAGACGGATATCCACCAGTTCCAGCGCCCGCTGAATACGCATAGTGACCTGACGATCGGCCTGACTGGGCTCCGCCTCCCCGGAGGGATGGTTATGTGTCAGCACGGCAGCTGCTGCGTTATACCTGAGACCGGATTTCACCACTTCGCGGGGATGGACCTGCGTATGGTTGATGGTGCCGGTGAAGAGGGTTTCGTGGGCTATCAGGCGATGCTGGTTATCAAGAAAGAGGACGGTAAATTCTTCCCGCTCCAGTGACGCAAGCTGCAGACGTAGCCAGTCGCGGACGGCATGACTGGAGGTAAATGGCGCGCCTGGCTCACGTAGCTGGCACGCCAGCAGGGTTAAGGCTTCCCGAACCTTCTGCTGGTCGGCAGGGGCTAATTCACGGGCAAACAACGGTAACTGTAGTTCCATAGCGGCTGACCTCAGTCGATGATGTGCATGATGGCGTTGCATTCCGCGTGGTTGAGCGCGTAGTCCCGCAGACGGTAATAGTGCTCTGTCATGGCGTCGCATTCAGTGCGGCTGGCGTGATGGCTGTAGGCAATGAGGCAGACCGCAATCCCGGCAGCCTCTGCGCTCATCTCCGCGTCATTTCCGTTCATAGTGTTAAATAGCGACCAGAGTTCATCACTCTCCGCGTCCGGTGCCATAAATGCGCCGCCATTGCTCAGCGTATAAAACTGCCAGATACCCCCGCAGTAGTCTGCGCATAAGCGGTCCATCCACGCGAAGATGGTCGGCTCAAGGATTATCCACTGCGGTATGCTGCCGAAGTACTGCGGCCAGAAGCTGATGCGGTTCTCATCGGTGACCGGTGTGGCGACAATCTGCTGCAGAGCTGCAACAGGAACGGTTGCTTCAGGGGTAAACAGTGGCTGTGTTTTGTCGGTCATTTATCTATTCCTCATTGGGGTAGTTTAGGAGCATAAAAAAGCGCCACAGGCGGTGAGCCCGGGCGCTGTCATTTATTTCATGCGCTATTGCTGATTTGTGTCGCGCGGTTCAGGGGGATACTTAATATTGGGGCACCCGGCCTCAGATCGGGAAAAACAGATGTGTCATATAGCCGTCGCTAACCTCCGTACCGGCATTTTTTTATCGGTTTCTGACGCCGTGGTTGACCTGATAGCGGTTAAACCACGGCGTTGGCTTCAACATTCCACGCTCCCCAGATCAACTGATTATCGCTGTCGCGAATGGCCAGTCGAAAGTGTGTCCCCTGGTCATCTTCAATCGCGACGTTCTGGTACGCCGCCACGATGACCTCAGCCTGCCTGTGGGGAAACGCGCCTTCGGGCAGTAACGGACTGTCGGTGTTGTGCATCGTCATCTCCTGATAAGCGTCATAAAACAAAATGCCCCGCTCAGTGTGCGGGGCATCAATGGGTGACGTATGTGGCGATGCGTTGCAGTATCTGCTCTATCAGCGCTGCGATTAAGGCACCTGCGAGCAGGGCTGCCGTCTGTCTGGCGATATAAATACTGTCCTCGTCGTAGCCTTTTTCGCGAAAATGGTCTTCCACAAGTTGTTGTGCTTTGCTGCTGGCACACCACGTCAGTGCCCGCTCCAGCGTAGCGAGCAGTATTTTGAGTAATGTCATTGAGTCAGTCTCAGGGAACCCGGTGTGGGGTATCGGCGTATACCCCACACCGGGTTAAGATGAAAGGAACGGATTACCCGGCGGTGAGCGTTGTACAGCCGGACATATCGGCAAGGACTTTGTGGACGTTGCCGGTTGAAGGGGCAAAGTGCCCGACCTTGTTATCGTTGACGTAAATATCAAATGAGGTTGCTTTGCTGATGGCCTCAATAAACGACAGCCAGTCGTTGTCACCGTTACGCCAGCCCAGGGATGACGGCAACGGATACTGCTGGTCACTCGTCACAACGGTCATGACGGTTTTTTCATCCTGTGAATCAGCTTCTGTACCGTCCGGCAGGGTGAGCATGACGTGGTGCTGCAGGATATTCTGGTCGTCAGGGTTGCCGGTACAGCTCAGATTCAGCATCACCTTTTCCGGACTGGTGATGATGTATTCGGTGACGCCCATACCAAAACCGCTACTCCACATATTGGGGACTGCCTGTGCGGTTATGGTAAAGGCCATTAATCCTGCGGGCAGGATGGTGTGAATAAATCGCATGGTGCTGCTCCTTTAATTATCAGGGGTAACGATTGCCGGGTCCGCCATGTGCTATACAAGCTGTTTGCTCACGATAATCAGTCCCGCCAGCCAGCCAATGCACTGCGGTCCCACAAGCCAGAACAGACGGGCTTTGAGCAGACCGGTCATCCCTTCGCTGGTGTATACCGCATCCGGCATCAGCCACAGTCGCAGCGCGGCACCGATGGTCATACCGGCACCGGGACCCAGCGTCATCCAGAACAGATACCCCATCCCCTGACCAAAACTGCGGATTTCGCCGGTGGCACTGATAACGTTAAACAGCACCACGACCAGCGCGATACTGAAAGCAATAGTGAAATACTTAATGACGAGTGCCATTAGCAGGTTCCTTTTGTTGTTGAATAATCAGACGGGTATCGTTGTGTACATCCGAATTTATTGCTTACGGCACTGTTGTGCCGCACTGAGCATGTTGTTCATAAAGCCCGGAGGGGCATAGCCGTACTGTTGGTTCATCTTAAGCAGCTCGCCATGCGGATATTTCGTCTGCAGGATGTCGTAAACACAGCCACAAATGGCTGTGGTGCCACCACCGGATTTACAGTCCCGGATAAATTGGCTTTCGGCTTTTGACTTTTCGTCACCACAGCCGCTGAGTGCTGTAGCAGAAAGAAGCAGGCAGAGTACAGACAAAACGCGTACCGGGCTGCGCGAACCACCAGAGAGGGGTATGTTCATGAGAACGTCCTTGAATAAACAGAGTGTTAAGATTAAAGGCCATCCTGTTCGGAAAGACCTTCGTTCTGTAGCCCGTGGCTGATGTCGTTAACCACGGTGTTTGGGTCAAGCGTAAGGGTCGCCAGATGCTTTCCGGTATCGGGAGTCCCCCGGTACACATCGAGCGCGGCAAAGGGTTTGCTTTCATCATCCGAACCGGCAGAGGCCAGGTAAGTGGTATCACCATTACGGACGGTAAACCCCTGCAGGCTGATAATCTGGTTGCTCTGGTACGCGTAGCCCGTCATCTGAACCGGAACGGTAATATCCATCGCCTTATGCTCAGCACCGGTCTTACCGAACGAATACGCCACCGACGGGGTGACGATGCAGATTTCGACCTCCCTTGTGTGGTTCAGGGTCTGCGCATAAAAGACGGGCTTTCCACAGTGCTGATAATGGGCGTCGCGCAGGGCGGTGATGTGTTTCATGAGTTGACTCCGTTTAGTCCGGGGGTGGCTTCGGGAGGAGAGAGCTCCGGAAGGAATGAATAACGTTGCTGATGAAGCGAAAATGCGGCAGCGCGGAGATAAACTCTTCGCTGGCCGTCAGGGCATCAAGCTCAGGCTTGTTGCGAAAAGAGGTTTCCAGGACCGTGACGGCATTGATCTCTTCCATCCTGAAAACCTGGAGTGTTCTGGATCGTGTGGTGACCAGAAACCAGCTTTTGCTCTGGAAGATCAGACGGTGTGGTGCCACGGTTTCATGGCTGCGTCCGTTAACCTGCAGCGTGACGGTACGGTGATCACGAATGGCTTCCGCCAGCAGCAGAAATGACGCTGACTGCGTGATCGTCGAAGGTAAGCCACCATGCCCGATAAGACAGGGGGATATTCCTGATGTGCTGGTGAGCAGCCGAATGAGTTTTCTGTTCTGGGTGGGGATGATCCCTGAAATACCCGTATTGTTGATGAAGGTGAACGTATCCGACGAATGTGGCCGGAGTGGACGTCGGGCCAGGCGGTAAGCCCCGGCGGAATACTCAATACCCAGATGAATCAGGCGCTGCTGAAAATCTCGCTGCAGTGTACGCTCTGAGACACCAAATTCATCAGCCAGTGTTTTCAGTATCAGGGCATGGCCTGCCAGTAGCCGACTGATGATGACCGACAGCCTGACGGCCAGCCGGTCATAACGATCGTGTTGTTCTTTCATGGTGAAATCAGCCTCAGGCTCTCCGTATGCTCCTGTATGTTGTGGAAAATTATGCCGTACCGGTTCGCCACGTTATGTCGTCGCTTTCTGGTGGGTAGGATAAAAATCATGACAGCAACACGTTTTTGTTAAGTTGCTGTAAGAAAAGGAATATGAGGATATTAAGACAGGGAAGACGATGTTTTCACGACACATCCTGTCATCTTTGCCGGGTACGACGGAAGGATAAAGGATGCCGTGCTGATTCAGAAAACACCGGGCCACAGCGCCCGGTGGTGGTTACGGTTGATACCGCTGAGTGTTAAGGCACATTTAGGTATGCTCACAGTACGTGCAACCATATTCATCAAATATCGTCCCGTCCAGCTTCTCTCCTGCAACAGATCCTGCCACGACGCCAGTACAGGCACCGGACAGAAAACCAATGAGCCCTCCGGCCAGTGTACAAACCATGGGGATGGCAGAGCCAATCAGTACACCGGCAGGGGCCCCTTCAGGACCAGCCAGTCCCCGGTAGTTGCGCCAATCACCTCGCCTGTCTTTTTTACCCACATGGTGAAGCCGGATTTCGGGCGTTCCAAAATTCGGACAATACATTTTTCTTTCCTGATTACTGGCAATAAGTAGTTGCCTGAATGAACAGGCGGGCCGTGTATGAATATGATCCTGATACCAGAACAGGAAATATGGCCACATCGTAGCGGGTGAAGCATGCATACGGGTATTCTGCAGGAGGACTCACCGGGGAGAGGGAATAGTGTAAACGTCAGGGTATCTGAACCCCGATTGTTCTTATCAGACACATAGACCTCCGTGAGTGAAATAAAAAACGGCAGCATTTCTGCTACCGTTATCACAGTGGTAATATAGATCTGAATTTTTTTTGAATCGTGTTTTTATTCTATCAGTGCTGATACCAGCATCACTGATGGACTCTCATTCACCGCCGATCATTTTACGGTAATGCTCATTAATCAGTTTTTCGAGCATATCGCTGATGCGAACCCCGCTACGTTCAGCCATCAGGTCCAGTCGGTTTTTTGTTTCGTTCTTCAGGTACGTATTGAGCGCTTTTTTATCGGTGCGAGATTGACGTAATTTCTGCTGATTCCAGGCCTTGTTAAGATTAAGGAGAAATAAACGCTTTGTATCCTGTGTTCCATCCCATAAATCCAGTGCAGCACGTAACGCGAGGTTACGTTCAGCATGATTGAATGGTGTAAACCAGATTGTTAATCCTGATGCATTCCGTCTCATGAAGGAACGACTGATACCCAACGGATTATCCCTCTGTACTTTTTGAAGATTATTCCAGGCCCACAGGACAGCATCTTCTTCATCCGGTAACCATTTTAATGGAAGAGGCTTATTGTAAATTACTCTCCACTGGTCTTTGAGTTTTTCCATCACCTTTTTCTTAACATATTTCACAGGTGGTGCGGGAATAATAATACTGTCAAAAAACGTAACAATGAGATTTACCCTCTCAGGGTGACTCACCGGAGACACACTCAGATTCAGGCGCTGATACCAGTTAGTTAATTCCGGAGTTGATGGAGAATCAATTTCCAATAACGAGTCTCGTGTTTCACAAAGATATGCCCACAGCCAGAATGCAGCACGCTCATCCATTCTAACCCAGTCAAAACTCTCCTGCAGGAGAATGTTTTCCTCCCGGCCAATCTCCATATCAGACAACAATCTCGTCTGTTTCGCTTTATCCGGAATGGCTCTGTTAATCAGCAGGTTTAATTCTCTCCTGCAACTTTCAACATCCTGACGGGGAACGTTCCTGGTGTTGATTTCGCTATTAACATTCAGCCACTTGGCATAAAAAGTACAAACCCTCAGATCCCTACTCCTGATGAGTCCATTTCTGTCCTGTTTTTCGTGAAGAGCCATTGTCAAATACCCTTTATAAAAACTACGCCGTAGTGATTATCGTAGCCACACAGTAGCATGATCATGGTTATTTCGTCACTTAAAAATAACTCTGGTAGTTATCTTGAGGTAAGATTATTGTCATATGATGGTTTTTACAATGTTTTATCATGGTTTTATGGTTGTTGTTTTTTTATTTTATTCCGTCAAAACCCCACTCTATCCGGCTTTCACCCTTATAAATCCCATCTTCATCGGCTCATTTTAACCTTTCACTCGTTCTTATGCACACCACGCTCCCCGTCCTGCCAGTGCTCCCGGGTCGTATCAGGAAGTATTTTTGACATAAGACAGTTTTACCTATGTTCGCTGCTCAGGATCAGGCATGCAGCCTACTTCGGTGTATGCTGATACGAGTGTAAATTATGTTTGAGTCACTTGAGGTAATGTATTGTTTATTTCCATTTAGTCTGGGGAGGTAATTCCAGAGTAAGTTCCATCGGGGTTTATTGTAGATAAGCACTGTCTGGTGTGGATGTCTTTATTCCTTTCATCATGATTAATGCGTTGGATTGGTATTAATATATTAAAGAAGAGGGTGTCATTGATGATATTAATCAGGAGTATGTCATCAGTAGATAACTTATGCCTGAGAGAGGCTTGTCACCTGAAGATATTAATCAAGGGGGGGGTAGTACTACTGGATGGTATCCATTGAATATCAGGTAAGTCACATTCAATCAATGTAGTTACTCTGAATGCACAGTGTTCATTGAGGGATTTACATTAAAAGATGGGTATTTACATGAATAGCAATTGGGTAATATTCACCTGTATGAAAGTTCAGACGACTGAAATCTGCAATCTAATTATCATAACGACAAAGTTGTTACTGGTTAACAGTAACGTTTAAGGTGAATAGTCTTGTCTGATAAGTGATAGCTGATTATCAATGGGTTATTACTGCTCGGGTATCCCGGGTCTTAACTGCAGGAATGTGAGCTAACTGAATTACAGTATGGTTACGATACGGATGAATGAGTGTTAAACAACGTTCATTCAGCTAACTCACCAGCAGTGAGTTTATTAGCCTTGTTCTGTCTGCCTGCTACTGACGTTTACGATACCTGTCAGTTGCAGATACTACGGTAACCCGTTATCCATGAAAGTTTTGGATATACGGGTACCTGAGCATGGATAATGCCTGTAAGCGGGTCATTATCCTTGCTGGTGGTAATAGTCATAATTCTACGATGAACAGAATAGCCGTTTTATAATGAATGAGAATGGGTAATAATCGTAAATTATTCGGTAACTCATTGGACGGTGTAGTGCTTTATATCTTCATGGCGTCCTGTAAGCCCGTATAAGCGTATTAAATACAACGGGAAGAGAATCTGTGTTTGAATTAAAAACGTTGCTCATGATGCGTAGACTGGCCCCTTGAATCTCCAGACACATCGTGTCACTTATTAAGAGATAGTCTTAATACTGGTTTTCAGACTGGTTGTTGGAGTTCGGATGATCGATGTTTTAGGGCCTGAGCGCCGCAGAAGACGTACACCACAAGAAAAAATCGCCATTGTTCAGCAAAGCTTTGAACCCGGAATGAGTGTATCAATGGTTGCCCGCCAGCATGGTGTTGCGGCAAGCCAGTTGTTCCTCTGGCGCAAGCAGTATCAGGAAGGCAGCCTGACCGCCGTTGCCTCTGGCGAACAGGTTGTTCCGGCCTCTGAACTTGCTGCCGCCATGAAGCAGATTAAAGAACTCCAGCGCCTGCTCGGCAAGAAAACGATGGAGAACGAACTCCTTAAAGAAGCCGTCGAATATGGACGTGCAAAAAAGTGGATAGCGCACGCGCCCTTATTGCCCGGGGATGGGGAGTAAGCTTCGTCAGCCGTTGCCTCCGGGTGTCGCGTGCGCAGTTGCACGTCATTCTCAGACGAACCGATGACTGGAAGGATGGGCGCCGCAGCCGTGGCACTGATGATACGGATGCGCTTGCCCGTATACACCATGTTATCGGAGAGCTGCCCACGTATGGTTATCGCCGGGTGTGGGCTCTGCTCCGCAGACAGACCGAACTTGATGGTGCGGCAGTGATCAACGCCAAACGTGTTTACCGGATCATGCGCCAGAATGCACTGCTGCTTGAGCGTAAACCCGCCGTACCCCCATCGAAACGGGCACATACCGGCAGAGTGGCCGTGAAGGAAAGCAACCAGCGGTGGTGCTCTGACGGGTTCGAGTTCCGCTGTGATAACGGTGAAAAACTGCGTGTCACGTTCGCGCTGGACTGCTGCGATCGTGAAGCACTGCACTGGGCGGCCAGCACGGGCGGCTTCGACAGTGAAACTGTACAGGACGTCATGCTGGGAGCGGTGGAGCGTCGCTTCGGCAGCGGCCTTCCGGCGTCGCCGGTGGAGTGGCTGACGGATAACGGTTCGTGCTACCGGGCGTATGAAACACGGCAGTTCGCCCGGGTCGTGGGTCTTGTACCGAAAAACACGGCTGTGCGGAGCCCGGAGAGTAACGGAATAGCAGAGAGCTTCGTCAAAACGATGAAGCGTGACTACATCAGTATCATGCCCAAACCAGACGGGTTAACGGCAGTAAAGAACCTTGCGGAAGCGTTCGAGCATTATAACGAATGGCATCCGCATAGTGCGCTGGGTTATCGCTCGCCACGGGAATATCTGCGGCGGCGTACCAGTAATGGGTTAAGTGATAACAGGTGTCTGGAAATATAGGGTCAAATACAATGCGTTACAGCGCGTTTAAATGAATACTGGTTGTTACAGTGTTTCGAATTACCGGAGTAGAGTAGCCGGAATTCAATCATGCGCAGACAACGAGAATCTATGAAAACCAACATACAGTACGAATTTCATCATTTCGGTATACCGGTGCAGGACGGGGAGACTTCAGGCAAGTTCAGCGCCAGTGCAGGAATGTATACTACCGATAATCCGGGGAATTTTCGGTAAGCGTACAGCCTAAACCGTCTGGTCATAATCTGAAGCATCCGACAAAGTGGTGTCCACCAAATAAGTAGTGGGAACCAAAGTGTCAGATATGCAGAAAAATATGACTCCCGGCAGGCGTAAAGGCTGCCCTAATTATTCTCCTGAGTTTAAACAGCAGCTCGTTGCTGCCTCCTGCGAACCCGGGATATCCATCTCAAAGCTGGCGCTTGAAAATGGCATTAACGCCAATCTGTTGTTCAAATGGCGTCAACAATGGCGCGAGGGAAAGCTGCTATTACCTTCTTCAGAGAGCCCTCAGCTACTTCCTGTAACTCTCGATGCAACTGCCGTACAGTCAGAGCCACTCGCAGAGGATCCGGAAACCCTCAGTATCAGCTGTGAGGTAACGTTCCGGCACGGAACGCTCCGTCTCAATGGCACTGTCAGCGAAAAGCTCCTGACCCTGCTGATACAGGAGCTCAAACGGTGATCCCGTTACCAACAGGCACCAAAATCTGGCTGGTTGCCGGTATCACCGACATGCGCAACGGCTTCAATGGTCTCGCCGCAAAGGTGCAGACGACGCTGAAAGACGATCCGATGTCCGGCCACGTCTTCATCTTCCGGGGCCGCAGCGGCAGTCAGGTCAAACTGCTGTGGTCTACCGGTGACGGGCTGTGCCTGCTGACCAAACGGCTGGAGCGCGGCCGCTTCGCCTGGCCGTCAGCTCGCGATGGCAAAGTGTTCCTGACACCGGCGCAGCTGGCGATGCTGATGGAAGGTATAGACTGGAGACAGCCAAAGCGGCTGCTGACATCCCTGACCATGCTATAGGCCTCTTTATCCTGGTCGTCGCAGAATAAGCCTGGTAAAATATGGGCCTATGAATGCCACCTCTTCTGACGATATCCTTCTGCTAAAACAGCGCCTGGCCGAACAGGAAGCGTTGATCCACGCCCTGCAGGAAAAGCTGAGCAACCGGGAGCGTGAAATAGACCATCTGCAGGCGCAGCTGGATAAACTCCGCCGAATGAACTTCGGCAGTCGTTCCGAAAAGGTATCCCGCCGTATCGCACAGATGGAAGCTGACCTGAAGGCGCTTCAGAAAGAAAGCGATACGCTGACGGGTCGGGTGGATGATCCGGCCGTGCAGCGCCCGCTGCGTCTGACCCGCACCCGCAGACCGTTCCCCGAATCACTTCCCCGCGATGAAAAACGGTTATTACCCGCAGAACCCTGCTGCCCGGAGTGTGGTGGCTTGCTGAGTTATCTGGGTGAGGATGCCGCCGAACAGCTGGAGCTGATGCGCAGTGCCTTCCAGGTTATCCGGACCGTACGCGAAAAACACGCCTGTAGTCAGTGTGATGCCATCGTGCAGGCCCCCGCGCCTTCGCGGCCCATCGAGCGGGGTATAGCAGGACCGGGTCTGTTGGCCCGCGTACTGACCTCTAAGTATGCAGAGCACACCCCGCTGTATCGGCAGTCTGAAATATACGGCCGGCAGGGTGTGGAGCTGAGTCGCTCACTGCTGTCAGGCTGGGTGGATGCATGTTGCCGGCTACTGTCACCGCTGGAAGAGGCGCTTCGGAACTATGTGCTGACTGATGGCAAGCTTCACGCCGATGACACGCCCGTCCCGGTGCTGTTGCCAGGAAATAAGAAGACGAAGACCGGGCGGTTGTGGACGTATGTTCGTGATGACCGCAATGCCGGGTCAGAGCTGGCACCTGCCGTGTGGTTCGCTTACAGCCCGGACAGAAAAGGCATCCATCCGCAGACCCATCTTGCAGGCTTCAGCGGTGTGCTGCAGGCGGATGCGTACGCCGGGTTCAACGAGCTTTACCGCAATGGCCGGATAACGGAAGCCGCCTGCTGGGCTCATGCCCGCCGAAAGATCCACGATGTGCACGTCCGCACCCCGTCAGCCCTGACGGAAGAAGCCCTGAGGCAGATCGGTCAGTTGTACGCCATAGAGGCGGATATAAGGGGAATGCCGGCGGAGCATCGGCTTGCTGAACGTCAGCGAAAAACGAAACCGCTGTTGAGATCCATGGACAGCTGGTTGCGTGAAAAGATGAAGACCCTGTCGCGACACTCAGATACGGCGAAGGCGTTCGCGTACGCACTTAACCAGTGGCCGGCACAGACGTACTATGCGGACGATGGCTGGGCCGAAGCAGACAACAACATCGCTGAAAATGCCCTGCGGACGGTCAGTCTGGGTCGTAAAAACTTCCTGTTCTTCGGCTCTGACCATGGTGGTGAGCGAGGCGCGCTGCTGTACAGCCTGATCGGAACGTGCAAACTGAACAGCGTGGAGCCAGAAGGTTACCTCCGCTATGTGCTTGACGTCATTGCCGACTGGCCGGTTAACCGCGTCAGCGAACTGCTACCCTGGCGCATCACACTGCCAACTGAATAACACATCCCCGTCGATACGGCCCTCGCTGTACGCTTACAATTTTCGTGTTCAGTGGCATCGTTTTACCGCAGATTCGCCACTCCACCCGTTACTGAAAACCGTTCCACATGTGGCCTTTAAGGTCAGCAGTCTGGCTGAGGCGATAGCAGGTGAGACGGTTATCCTGGGGCCTTATGAACCCATCGACGATTACCGGGTGGCGGTGATTGATGACTGTGGTGTGCCGGTTGAACTGATTGAAACCACGCTTACCGATGAGGAGTTGTGGACACGTGCTGCATCCGGGCAGGGGAGTCTGTACCGAAATCCAGTAATGCACGGGGGTGAAAATAACGATGGATGACGAATACCACAAAACAGTGACCGGGTCATTATCCATCGTTTCTGGTGGCACACCGTTGATCCAGAGGAGAGCGGGTGTCAGGGTTATCGCCACCCGCGAACCTTCGAAGAGACATTTAGGGGGGAGCTTGGCTGCTCTTCGTCACTGGATCATGTCACGTATCCTGCGCATCCAGCCGAGGACTTCACCCTCAGGATCGCGCTCATGGATCAGGGCCGCAGTCATCAGCGGGAAAGCCCTTTCCGCCAGTCGGGCCTTGGCGGCGTTATCTTTCATCACACCGTCAAAGCGCTGAGCCAGCGAATAGGCTTCTGCAAACACTTTTGGTGTTGCCTTACCTCCGACGGGATGGTCGGTAACCGCGATTGTCACTCCAAAGGCTTCATAAATGGCATCGGGATGAAGATAACTTTCGACTTCATGTTTTAGTGTCTGAGCCGCCCAGCATCCGTTGCCACGTGCGTTGACGGCATTCACCGCTTCTGCATAGGCAGGAACATCACGATCGTAGAGATGAATTTCCCTGCGGTTCAGGGCGCGTAGATAATTTTCATTGACCCAGTGCTTGAGCGTTCCGCCACCCAGAACGATAAACGCCACACGTTCATCACTCCCCAGGTCAGGAAGCGTATTGTCTTCTGCATGCAGTGCTTTACTGAGAGCCTTAAAGGCGGCGACATCGGTCGGTCCTTCCACGCAGAACAGCAGCCTGACCCGGTTGTCTGGTGTGACGCCCAGCGTATCGGTAACGATGCCGAAAATATCTGCGCCGGCCTGGATGACAGGTTGTCCGGTACCAGCATCACGGGAAACAAAGCGAATGCTGTCACCCGGGAGCTCTGCAGCAAAACCAGGACTGTGCGTGGTGAGGATAACCTGACAGCCGGCTTCCAGAGACAGTGATTTAAACGACTCAATCAGGATCCGCTGGTAATTGGGATGCTGTGAGGTTTCGGGCTCTTCAATAGCGTAGATAATACTGCGACGATTGCTGGATTTCAGGCGTCGTTCCGCTTCGGCCTTAAAAAAGCTCACCAGCACCAGACGACGAACGCCACTGCCACGTTTATTCAGCGGGATCCCGCCGTCAGTGTTGAGACCGACGGAGAACAGACCCTGCCATTTTGCCTGCGTGGGAGGCGTAAATTCGGGGGTAAGCTCTCTCGCCAGGCCGGGTTCAATGGTCTTCAGCGCTTCATGTGTGTTGCGGGCAATCTCTTCTGCCTTTTGCTGGACTCTCAACTGGATCCTGGCAATGTCGTCCTGGACTTCAGCCAGTGCAGCGGTAATGGCGGCTTTCATCGGACTTTGGACTTCATCGTCGGAGTCCCGGCTGCTTCTGTCGCTCTGGAAAAGTGCAAACATGGGCAGCCAGCTTTCGATCTGTTCCCAGATGCGTTTTGTGTCTTCTTTGGCTTTGCTGACGTTCAGTAACCTTTCCGTCAGTTGCAGATCTGTTGAAGCTGCCCATATCGCTTTTCGCATCCCGGGATTCCCTTTAAGCGAAACCTCGAGTTCCAGCGCTTTCACCCTGGCCTGAAGTTCTTTTTCCTTCAGTTCCAGGAGATTGTCAAAACCGGCAGCAGCAGGATGGTTTGCAATGACAAAAATCTCGGCGGTCGGTTTTTTGTTGCTGCAGTTAAAGATTTTCCGGATTTTCAGTGAGCCGTTCACCGTCAGCAGGAATTCTTCCTGGAGCGTTGTTTCTGCGCCAGAATCGAGCGTCAGGGAAGGGGGAAGATCGATAAACTCACAGGTGATCTCCACATTGTCCTGACCGCTGTGGATACAGGCATCGCCTTTTTCGATCGATACCACGCTGTTGTTGAAGAAGATTTCCAGCGCTTCAAGGATAGTAGATTTGCCAATGTCGTTGCGTCCAACAAAGGTTGTCAGGTCATCAAACTCAACGCTTACTTCTTGTGCATAACAGCGAAAATTTTTAACTGCCACACTTTTCAGTCGCATGTCTTTTCCCTTTTGATGAAACAGCCCGGTTGAGCTGCCTGGTATTTTACCGGGCAGGCGAACATTTTTGTTGACGGTAGTTTGATTTATCGCCTGATTTAAGCGAACAGCACCGTGAAGGGTGATGATATTTTCATGTGGTACACGGCAATCTGGTCCAGCACTGCGATGTCAGGTTCCCGAAAAGTCATTTTTAACGACGCCGGTAATGGTTATGAACACTCATCAACCGGAGTCCATTTCAATGAGTTATACCTACGACCCTTACTGGCAACAACGTATCGCCGATACCTTCAATTGTGCACTGAACGCCTATACCCGCGTACTGGCCCTGCGCGTTGACCTCCGGCTGCCGGATGCACCAGCCGCCACTGACGCCGCCGTGATATCCCGTTTTACCGATTCCCTGAAAGCCCGTATTAACACGTATTTTCACCGCCAGCGTCGTGAAGAAAAACGTATCTGGCCGACCACGCTGCGTTTTATCTGGGCGCGGGAGTTCGGTGAAATCAAAGGGAAAAAACATTACCACGTAGTGCTGCTGGTGAACCGTGATACATGGTGCGGCCCGGGTGACTACAACGACCCGGAAACGTTTGCCGGGATGATTAAACAGGCCTGGTGCAGCGCCCTGCAGGTAGATGCTGAGGCTCACGCGGTCCTAGCCCGCTTTCCGAAAAGCCCGGCATCCTGGCTGGAGCGTGGAAACAACGCGCAGCTGCAACAGGCACTGGCGCAGGCCGCCTATCTTGTCAAACGCGAAACCAAGGTGACCAGTGACGGTGAGCGTAACTTCGGCTGCAGCCGGGGCTGAGCGTCCATTCAGCAGGTCCGGCGATACGGCCTGGTAATTTTTAACAGCAGCACCTTATCCTCTGAGGAAGTACCGGTTCACCACATAACGCCATGACCGGACGCCTCCCGACAATTTTGACGAGGATACCAGGGAGATAAATACCATGATGACATCGACGACGAATAACACTCATTCCAGCACCACTGTACTGCTATCGGCAGAAGACCCGCTTATCGATATGGCTTTCATCACGACGTACACCGGCATGACCGACAAGTGGTTCTACCAGCTGATTAGCGACGGAAAATTCCCAAAACCGATTAAATTAGGGCGTAGTTCCCGCTGGTACAAAAGCGATGTGGAAACCTGGATGCAGCAGCGTATTGCGGCCTCACGCGGAACCTGAAGCTGGGGCGGGAAAGCAGCATGACGCAACGAAGCCGTAAAAAGCCGGTGGATATCCCCGTTCGCTGGGCATGCCCGGACTGCCATCGACAGTACTGTGGCGAGAAACCCTGTACTTACTGTTACCGCCCCCTTTGCACGCCAGCACCCAGAAACGCCATAACAGACTGAAAAACTGAGAACTTTACCGACGAATCCCCCATCAATACAACCTGTTAATACTTAACTGACCCGCCATTCGCACTCTGACCACACTGCCCGTAACGGGACGGCTGACACCTGCGTGTCGTCTGGCGGTAAGGACCTGAATGATGTATACAAAATCTTTTATCGCCCTCGACTATCGCCCTCGACGGTAATGGTCGCCAGACCGGTTCCAGAACCGCGCAGACCGCACCGTACGACCGCTATCACTGTCATCTCTGCGGCAGCGCCCTGCAGTACCACCCGGAATACCAGACTGAACGCCCGTGGTTTGAACACCGGCGAGATTTGCTGACGGAGCACTGCCCGTACGTCAAACCGGAAGCGAAAGAGACCCGGCGTATCCGGCAACTGCAATGGTATGTACCAGAGGCATGTCCGCTGGTTTACCGGAGCAACTGGCACTGTACTGGCTGCGACAGCGATTACCACGGTGAACGTTATTGCCTGACCTGCAGAACCGGCGAATACAGCCAGCAATATGCTGACCTGACTGGCAGCACACCGGGAGGTGGTGACATGCACATACTGAAATGCTACCTGGCAAATGATGCTTCTGGTCGCTTCGTCACGGCGGATAATGCCGCAAGAGCGCCGGACGGCGTATGGACCTGTGCATCCTGTAGCTGTGTCCTGTACCTGCTGACGGGGTTCGGTGAGCCCCCATGGTTTGAGCACGACAAGCAGACGGTCGCTGAACATGTGCTGATGAACTGCGTTCACCAGGACCCGGAGGTCAAAGCCGAAGCCCGACGCCGGAGACTGCGCCACCTCATTGGTGGGCTGGAGGTGCCGGTGGTATCGCTTGCCTGGTACTGCGCGTGGTGTGGCAGCCATTATCAGGGTGTGAAGTATTGCGCCAACTGCCTGACCGGTATTTACAGCATCGAAGAGGCGAACTGGCGGATGAATTACTGCGGCAACACACTCCCGGGAATAAACCCTGTGCTCACCTTCTGTATCAGATAGTTACCGCGCAACCTGAATCAACAAAAGAGAACCTTCATCGTGAATCATTCTTGTTCTGATATTGCTGATGCTAGCAGCAGCACACCTGCCACTATTCGTATGTTTTTACAACAGGCTGTTGACCATTATCCACGGCTGGCGGCATTCAGTTTTACGCTGGTGCTACCGTACCGTGACAACATGGCTGATTATCGTGCGCTTATTCTGCGTTTTCACACTGAAGTCTGGCAGCGTATTGGCGAATATTCGTGGCAATGCCAGCAGGCTCATCAGAGTTCACCACCGACGCTGTTACGCTGGATATGGGCTTCAACCAGTGCCACCACAGTGCAGGATGGTGTTGCTGCTGAATCTTGATACTCTGGGGACTATACGCGACGTACAACTTATTGAAAGTGCCCGGCTGGCGATAAGCGAGATACTCAGGGATGCATGGCTGACGGTTACTTGCATGGAACGCAGTGGTGTTACGAACATCACGCCGATTATCATCAACCGCACTGGCAGGGGCGATTTCACTACGCCATTTAACCAGCTTACCTCGCGGGTTAATGCAATGATAACACCCGTAACGATAGCACGAACCAGTGTAACACGTTAACGCATGAGCCGGTGGCGTTGTCGGGAAAGCCACTCACTGAAGGAGACCTGGCTGCCCGGCATCTGCAGTCCCCGAAGAGATAACTCCCCACCTTTTCAGCCAGCAGTGTCCTCGTTATAATTTCCTGCATGAAAAAGACTTCCTCAGCATTACCTCCAGAAGGATCCCTCGCCGATCTTGCCCACTTTTCGTGGTGTGCGCTGGTGGGCTTACGTCTGGTACAGCAGGACGGTCAGGCACTGACGCCTTTGACCATTCACACGTTTTTAGTCCGCTGGCTCGCTGATGCGCAAAAACAGCGGCGCTTCCCGCGCTCTGTGGCACCGGATATCGATACCCTGCTACGACTCGGACGCCAGCAAGGTCCCGCCGCCGGGTTACTAAAGCGGCTGGAATACCTTCACCAGTCCTGTACGGAGCCGCTGGCACAGCAATCGGATTTGTTCCGGTTGACACATGCGATTGAATACCTCAGGGCACAGGGCTGGGTGAACGCGGTGGTCTCTGATGAAGAATGGGAACCCGAGTCGTTGTACGCCGAATATGCCGACGTATCTGCGCTGCTGGTGAGAAAATCTGAACTGCAGCGCCATTTTACCGAACAGGGCCGGCAGTCCGCACCCGTGGATTTTATCGTGGCTGGTGACAGTCGCGTTGTCGGCGATATCCTGTCTGTGCGGGAACTGCGTTACGTCATTCGGGAACAACACGAAGACGGGTGTTTGCTGTCACTGTTGCCATCAGCAGACATATCCGGTGAGTGAAATCACCTGAAGCGCTGATAGCGACACGTTAACGTCCAGGTCGGGGAGGCGGTATAACCCACAAGGTTTGCTTGCCGCCCTGCTCTCCCTCACGATGCGCCGAAGCAACCCCAGAACAAACCACGATAAAACCACTCCGCCTTATATTCTTCCACTCTATTTTTGAACAAGAATAATCTGAAAATACCACTCATCGTCATAAAATGTTCACATTTTGCTCTTCGCATGTTTAAATCCACAAAAATAACGTCAGTAATATTTACATTTACACAACAAAATTCATTATAACGAGAGCATGGATGAAATCTCTGTACCCGGCCCTGGTGCTACTGGCGCTGAGCCCGTCTGCCCCTGCTGCTTTTTTATCACCCGCCGATCGCGACAGCATCGAACAACAGCAGCAGCAGTTACTGCGCCAGAACCAACAGCAGCGTGACGCGCTGGAGCGCGCCATCCCGTTCCCGGATGTCTCCCGTCCGGGAGAGCCGGCCCCGGTGAAAGGCCCCTGTTTTACCATTCATACCATCGTCCTGGACGGTGTCACGCTGATGACGTCCCGTCAGCAGCAAAAATTACTGGCCCCCTTGCAGAATCAATGCCTCGATATGGCGCGTATCACCCGGCTCACTAATGAGATTTCTGACTGGTACATCAGCCGGGGTTACATCACCAGCCGTGCTTTTCGGGGTCAGTTTGGATATCGAAAATTATTGTACGTTAAGGCTATTTTTTGACCTTTCGACTTTAGCTGGTCTCAGCCGACGAAACTTACCGGAAGCCGGTATCCGGTTGCTTTTCCATATATAATCGCCTGTCAGATTGATGTGTTCCCAGCCTAACGGGGACAAATGCGACAGCAGTTGCTCGTTGATCTTCACCCCTTTGCGCTTCAGGGCATCGACCGCTCTTTCCATATAGACGGTATTCCACAGGGATATGGCAGCCGTCAGCAGCGTCAGTCCACTGGCGCGATAGCTCTGATTTTCCGGTTTTCTGTCCCTGATTTCACCCAGCCGGTGTAGGAATACCGCACGCGCCAGCGCGTTACGGGCTTCTCCTTTATTCAGTCCCGCCTGTACCCGCCGACGAAGTGCCGGATCGCGGAACCAGTCGAGCATAAACAGAGTTCGTTCAATACGACCAATTTCCCTCAGTGCTTTGGCAAGTCCGTTTTGTTTGGGGTAGCTGGCAAGCTTTTTCAACATCAGGGATGCCGTCACGGTTCCCTGCTTTATTGAAGTGGCCAGACGAAGTACTTCACGCCAGTGAATTTCGATCTCTTTCAGATTCAGGCTGGTCGTTGATATCAGTGACTGAAGCGCCGGGTATTGGTCTACTTTCCCTTTGATAAACAGCTTTTTGTCGTGGAGATCCCTGATCCGCGGACAGAACGCAAATCCCAGCAGATGCATCAGGGCAAAGACATGATCGGTGAAACCAGCGGTATCGGTGTAATGCTCCCTGATTTCCAGGTCGCTTTCGTGGTACAGCAAGCCATCGAGCACATGGGTTGAATCCCTGACCCGGCTGATTATGCAGGTGTAAAACGGGCTGTATTGATCCGAAATATGGGTATAAAACTGACGTCCAGGCTCTTGCCCATATTTCGGGTTAACCTGCCCTGCGTAGCGGCCTGAGCTGCCTGTTCTGAAATTCTGTCCATCTGATGATGACGTTGTCCCGTCTCCCCAGAATGCCGCCAGTGGTCTTTTCCCCTGCGCGTTTACCAGCTCTGCGAGGGCGGCTGAATAGGTTTCGTCGCGGATGTACCATGCCTGGATATCTTCCAGTGATGATTTGGTGCTTCCGGGGCAGGCTTCCGCCATTTTGGTCGGGCCAAGATTGATGCCATCCGCAAGGATGGTGGTGAGGAGCTGGCGGGTATCAGGACGGGTAATGTCATTTTTTATATGCGAAAAATGTCGGGTAAACGCCGTCCAGCTGTTTACCTCATCGAGAATTTCCGTGATTTTAGGGCGCGGTAGCATGCTGTAAACCAGCTCTGCCAGCGGTGAAACCTGTACCGGGACGCAGTTATCCAGCGGAGAGACTTTTACTCCCCTGTCAGATATTTCGACATCGGGCAGCTCACCAAGGGCAGCCATGGCATTGACCTCTTCAAGTCTGGACTGAAGCAGAGTCTTACGGCTGGTAATGTACTCATGATAATCAGCAGATACGGGCAGGGGCAGCGCCGGTGTGAGTTTGTCAAAGTCCTTTTCGGGAATGAGGTAATCATCAAAGTTTTTGTAGCGGCGTGAGCCTTTAACCCAGATGTCCCCGGAGCGCAATGCACCCTTAAGCTCGCTGAGCGCACAAAATTCATAGTACTGCCGGTCAATACCCGCAGGTGTAATCACCACTTTGCGCCAGCTTTCAGGGACAAACTCAAGCGGCGCTGTCGCCGGAACTTTACGCGACTGCTTCCGGTACATATCCTTGATCACAACCAGCGCATCAGCCAGAGGTTGCGCTGCCGGTGTTGCGATTAACTGTAAAGCGGACAACATGCGCGGGGCATATTTCCGTAATGTGCTGTATTTCTCGGTAATAATATGTAACGGGTCAAAATTATTTTTTCTGGCAAGATGGCGTGTTTCCTCCAGACTGGCGACAAATTCAGGCCATGGGAGTATGTTTTCTATTGCGAGCCATGGATCGCCACCGGAATCACGAGCTTCAGACAGTGCCTGGCCGACATCTATGTACTGCCTCAGTTTTGACTGGATTAGCTTTCCGGTCTGTTGAAGGCGCTCAGCCTGTGTTCTTTTGGCTTTGCTGAACAGGCTGTTCAGCATGCGTTCATGCAGCTCAATCACTTCATCTGTCAGTGTGGCTCTGGCTTCTTCCAGCACGCACACCAGGATCGCATGACGGCGGGCTGCTGAAAATCGGGTCAAATCCCGGCTACTCATCTTTCGGCCTTCCCGCGCCAGTTTCAGCAACCGGTTCTGGTGAATGGTACGATCTATACCTTCAGGTAATGCCAGCGATTCAATGCTACTGAGCCGATCAAGGTGTTGCAGCACGTTCTTACCATTGATTTTACCCGGCGGTTGCAGAAGCCATGTCAGCCTGGAAGGCTGATTATCTGAGGACTCAAGTAAACGATCCAGGGCATCCCTGTGAGCCGGAGTTAACGGGGCATTCAGGGTCTGAAATACGATTTTATCGCCGCCAGCCATGGCCTCCGCACAGGTACGCTCCACGACATCAATCGCGGGAATTATCACGTTGTTCTTCCGGAGCCAGACCAGCAGTTCTTCGGCCAGGAAAATACCTTTATCGGTGCGCGTCGCCATCGGCAGCAGGTGTGTAATACAGTCCTGCTGTATTTTTCCGGTAAACGCTTTTACGCCAAGATAGCGGTACAGTTCGGTTAAATGTTCGCGTCGCGTGGTTTCCCTGCCGGAAAGGTAAGCAGGCCAGAGATCCCCGGTAAGTTTTAGCCTGCTGGCGATATGCTTCAGCAGCGCATCAGAGGGTGGGATTTTTTTATCCGGTGCAAAGCCGACATTTTTCAGATAGCAAAGAAGGACGGCAAAACCAAAACGACTGGCGGGTTTACGGTGAGCACTGATAAGCGCCAGATCATGCTCACTAAAATACGCCATTCGTGTCAGCGTTAACTCATCGTCCGGTAATGCCAGTAATGATTCTCTTTCCGACAGAGAAAGAATCTGCCTCCTTGCCATATAGTTTCCCTCATAAATTATTTGATGCGGAATTTTTAACAAAAATGGTATCGCATAAGGGTACACCCTGACGGTATAACCAAAACGTGACATCACACGATTTATGCCATAACCTATATGCGATAGATTAAATGCAATAACTTAAATGCGATATTATGGCGGAAAAATGTTCATCAGAGCTTATTTAAGGGCATCGACGGAAGATCAGTTCGCTGACCGGGCAAAAGAGATGCTGGAGCAGTTCGTTCAGCAGCGGGGACATAAAATCGCCAGCTACTACCTGGAGAATATCAGCGGCACAAAACTTGATCGCCCTGAGCTGGGGCGCTTACTGATGGACAGTCACCACAATGATATCTTGCTGGTCGAACAGATAGACCGTCTGACCCGTCTGAGCAACAGCGACTGGATGACGCTGAAAAAGCAGATAGAAAAACATGAGCTGCGGATTGTCAGTCTTGATGTGCCCACCTCATGGCAGGCGCTGTCAGATAAAGATCCTTCGCAGGCGGACCCGATTACTCGCGCAGTAATAACCGCCATCAATAACATGCTAATCGACCTGATGGCCGCGATGTCGCATAAGGACTGGCTGAGCCGCCGCCAGCGGCAAAAACAGGGGATTGAACGGGCTCATACACTAGGTAAATACCAAGGTAAGCAAGCTGATCGGGAGCGTCACCAGAAAGTACTGTATTATCGGCAGGTTAAGAAATTGAGTATTCGTGAAACCGCAGATGCAACAGGTTACAGTGCTTCGCAGGTATGTCGGATACAAGCGCTGTATAAAAATAATGAATTTTCCTGAAAGGCTGGAATAACGGTGTTTATTGCGATCATTGCATAGGCGTCATAGTTAGGGCTTGTTAATGACTAGCAGCCTGGAAGTACGCTGTGTGCCAAATCCAAAAATAGTCATTCACACCCTGAATCACTTTAAAGTGATTCAGGGTGTGCGCTTATAGCTGCCATTCAAGGCGTTAATAATTTTTGTAGATTTTCTATTCCATATAATATGTTTTCAACGAATCTGGAGAAATGAAGTGCCATGTGTGTATGGCACTTCATCTCTTATTTACTCATTGACTCCGTTACCGTCTGCCAGGTTATGAAACCACCACTCAGATTATATGTCCGGAAGCCGTGAGCCTGCAGAATACGGTATGCCACATGCCCGCGCAGGCCACTCTGACATCCTATAAAAATTTCTTTATCTTTAGGCAATTTTCCAAGGTTTTCCCGCAGGGAATCAAGAGGGATGGATAGCGCGTCAGGATATTCACCAAATTGTTTCAGTTCGGCAGGAGAGCGGATATCAAGTAAACAATAACTGCCCGGTTCCCGTTGTAACACATCGCTGACATGACATATGACCGTATCTCCTTTCATTACATTTGTCGCCACCATACCAGCCTGGTTAACGACGTCCCTTGCACTGTTAAAAGGTGGAGCATAAGTCAGCTCAAGATGTTCGAGATCGTTGACGGTAAGCCCCGCGCGCTGTGCGACAGACAGGACATCGATGCGTTTATCAACCCCTTTTTTCCCTGATGCCTGAGCCCCGAGAATTTTACCGGTATCGGGGCTGAACAGCAGTTTCAGACTGATCATCGTTGCCCCCGGGTAGTAACCGGCATGATCAGCGGCATGGACGTAAACCTTCTCGTATCGGGTGCCATGAACTTTCAGCTGCTTTTCATTCGCACCGACGCTGCCAATACTCAGCGAAAATACCTTACAAATGGATGTCCCCTGACTGCCATGGTAAAGGCTGTGACGATCTAGCATGTTATCAGCAGCAATGCGTCCCTGGCGGTTGGCGGGCCCTGCCAGAGGAAAATTAGCGGGTTCCTGAAAGACAAAGTCTGGGGTTTCAACGGCATCCCCCACGGCGTAGATGTCAGGGATACTGGTCTGCATACAGGCATTGACGCTTATGCCTCCCCGTTTACCCACTGCGAGCCCGGCTCCTGTGGCAAGGCTGTTCTCAGGTTTTACCCCGATGGCGAGAATAACCATGTCGGTCTGCAGAAACCCACCCTCAGACAGTGCAACGCGGAATCCCGTCTCTGTCCGCAGTACCTCGGTGAGCGCCGTTCTGAGACGCAGATCCACGCCATGACTCCGGATTTCCTGATGCAGGGCAGATGCCATTTCAGGATCAACCGGAGCCATAACCTGTTCCCCCATCTCCAGCAGGGTCACACTGATCCCCCGTTCGCTCAGAGCCTCCATCACTTCAAGTCCGATAAATCCCCCCCCGACAAGCGTGGTGTGAGCTACGTGATGTTGCTCAATCCACCCCAGGATAGCATCCATGTCAGTAAGATTTCGCAGCGTAAAGACACCCTCTTCCTGTAGCCCGGGCAAAGGAGGGACAACCGGAGCGGCGCCGGTACTGAGGAGCAGACGATCCCATTCTTCGCTATAGACCTCCCCTGAGGTCAGATTTTTAACCGTCACCGTTTTATTAACCGGATCCACTGACGTCACTTCATGACAGATACGGACGTCTATGTTAAAGCGGGATTTAAAATCCTCCGGGGTTTTCAGAATCAGTGACTGCCTTAAAGGAATTTTTCCGCCTATATGATAAGGTAATCCACAGTTGGCGAAAGAGACATCGCTTCCCCGTTCAAACACAACAATACTGACATCCTCTGATAACCGACGAGCTCTGGCTGCAGCGGATGCCCCGCCGGCAACACCACCAACAATCACTATTTTCATTACATCCTCTCTGTTCACCCGGGGCAAAAATGCCTGCCAGATATAATCGTTTCCCCGGGCCGGCAGGACGCTGCAGACCTGACGAACACGATGGCAAAATTACGATACCGTCAGTATACTAAATTATATTATATAAAAACACATAGTATGAGAAATCAGCAATGCTCATGAATGAAGACACAAAACGTCAGACAGATATGAAGAATGCGGCCCTGAGGGCAGCAGATGTCTTACGGGGACTGGCCAACAGCGACCGGTTGCTGTTGATGTGTCAGTTAAGCCTGGGGGAAGCGAATGTGGCCGGGCTGGAAGCGGCGGTCGGTATCACTCAGCCGACCCTGTCCCAGCAGCTGGGTGTAATGCGCCGCCTGAAGCTGGTCGAGACCCGACGGGCAGGTAAAATGGTATATTACCGTATTGAGGATAACCGTATCATGACGTTGTTAAATACCTTATATGATCTCTACTGCCCGCAGGCAGGCACCGGTAAAGGAAGCCATAACAACGAATAATATGATCCTGCTTTTCCCGTAAACCGTTTTATCCGTGCATCATTAACCCTGTTCAGGCTGTGAAATGCCAGACCGGAACCTGCGATACCTTAACGGGAAAACAACAGTGGTCCGGATATACCAGCCGATGATGCCCGTCACGGACTGTATTTCTCGTTCACGCATTCACTGATTAACCCACTGATTCAATGGTGTTTAATACTGTGACGGTCAGAAAAAACAGCCACAGGAACACGGATGATTCTGCACTGTCAGTAATAGCCTGTGGCTGACAAACCGTTTTTTCTGCTGCCACGGGGTGACATTATTCAAGCAGGCTACGCAACATCCAGGCAGTTTTCTCATGTAACTGGATACGTTGTGTAAGCAGATCTGCTGTGGCTTCATCATTCGCATTATTAACGAGCGGGAACAGGGAGCGTGCAGTTTTAACCACGGTCTCCTGACCCTGGACAAGATTTTCAATCATGTTTTTTGCTGCCGGAATATCCTTATCTTCATTAACCGCTGTTAAACGTGAAAATTCATGATATGTGCCGGGCGCGAAGCATCCGAGCGAGCGTATACGTTCAGCGATATCATCAACGGCAGTGGCCAGCTCATTGTATTGATTTTCAAACATTAAATGTAAGCTGTTAAACATGGGGCCAGTTACATTCCAGTGATAGTAATGTGTTTTTATATACAGGGTATAGGTGTCAGCAAGAAGCCGGGACAGGCCGTCTGCAATCTCCACCCGGGATGATTCAGCAATACCAATATCAATGATTTGTTTACTCATAACTACCTCTTACACGGTTTCAGTGGAATATACGATATGCGATTATTCTTTCCGGTCTGAGCAAAACACGCCTCAAATTTTTATAATAACCAGGTACACCTGTCGTCTGTCACACTAGCGATGCGCCAGAGCAATATCCTGCGACGGAACAATGAATTTCGCCGTGGCACGTGCCACTGTCTGCTGTCCTTTTGTCAGCCATGCTTCAAGCAGGTAAATCCCCCTGCGTTGCCCAAGCAGTCTGGCACATACCATCAGTTTGTCTCCGGTACAAACGGGTGAAATGAATCTTACCGTCAGTTCAGCCGTCAGGGCCTGCACACCCTGCATGAACAAACAATGAGTCATTGCTGCATCCAGCAGGGTACTCGTCATTCCGCCATGTAAAAGACCCGTATACCCCTGATGCCTGTGATTGGCCGTGTAGTCCGCACATACAGAGCCATCCGGGTGCTCTGAAAACATTAAGTTCACCGTATCAGGGTTGTTGTCGCGGGAACTACAGACCATACAACAGGTATGGGCCTTTCTGGCATCAAGATAACAATTCATCTGTTTCTGCTCAGCGTCCGGTTGTACTGACGGGAGGCATCCGGAATTCAGTCAGCTGAGGGGCTCCCCCGGCATCATTACTGCCTCCTCCACACATTCCGGCTCCTGGTTTATACACAATACGGGTCTGATAAAAATCACCGCCCGTGATGAAATAAACTCATGAATGGCAACAGCGCCCGTTTCCGTGATGATGCTGACGCCCACCCTGGCACGCATTTTCTGCTGTGTTCCCGTCAGAGTGACAGCATTTTTTCCCTTTCGCCTCATGATGAAAGGACTGGCGTCCCTGCTCCGGCTTATTCAGTTCAGTCAGAACACGGGTATCCGGATCACACAGTTCAGTGAACAAACGACGACCGCAGTCAGTCTGGTACACCGCGATCTGATGCCCCAGTAATTTACCCAGCATCCGTTCCCCGATGTTACGGACCACAACGCGGCTGACTTGCTGTTGAACCAGCAGGTCAACCAGCTTCCGTTTACCTGAACAATCTGCGCCCAGCGCGGGATTTTCTGTCCGGCTGAGCTCCACACCGCGCTCATCCACCAGGACAAGGTGACTCGCTTTGGTAAAATGATTTGCTACCCGGTCGTCATTCACTGGAATGGCTGTGATCATCTTGTGTAACTCCTTCCCTTTCAGAGTGCATTATTAAGGCCTTGCCCTGAGTGAGACAGTCCACAACCTTAAAACGGGCTGCTTTCAGGACATTGGCCAGTGTCTGCCTTGAAACCCCCATTGCAACAGCCGCTTCCTGCTGTTGCATGCCCAGTAAATCGACCAGCCGTAACGCTTCAAACTCATCTTCTTTTAAATGAACATGTTCAAGCTGGCTCATCGGTCGCGCATTGGGCTTAAAACAGGTATCCGCAGGGCGGCCACAGATGTTACGGGGAATTCTGGGTCTTGGCATGAAGGCTCCTTATTAGCATATGCTATATATACACTCATAAACTGGCATATGCAATATACTCTGCTCACCGGTGGAGAATTTTTTGCTTTACCCTGGAGTCTGTAAGTGGGCAGCAGGTCATGAGAGATGAAGAGAAAGAAAACAGATACTGTATGAGACTCAATTTAAAGTGCTGCCATAAGAGTTCAACGTTTGCAGTGTGAGAGACATCCGGAATTTTCGGATACCTGAACCCCGTCGAAAGTTCATCGTATCCGTAGCTGTAAATCCCCTGATACAATAAAGGTTCAGGTTCACAGCAGAGCATTCGCAGCAGTTATAATTTCGTCATGCCTCAGATCTCTGTCTGCAGCTATGAAAATCTCACATTTCTTTCGTCCAACCGAGTGCATGCCGGAAAGCATGATTTTGAGATGAGCCTCTTCTCCGTTCGGGTATACACGCCTGATGATATTGACTTCCCTCAGGGTTTTTACTAATTCAGCGGGCTGAGAGTTAAAGAAAACAAGTACATTTTTCATGCGTTTATCCTGAAAAGACTACGGAAAAGGATATCTGTTAAAAACACTTTAGATTCACATCACAGAAAAGTAACGTCTTACTGAAAAGCAGGGAGTAATCTTCCGGTTAGCACCACTCGTAACTCAAAGCATCAAGATAATTCCCCTGTTCACTCACAGTGTATCCCTGTCACGTTGTAAGTTCATACAGAGGCGCGACAGGTTTGATTAATAGCAAAAATTCGCTAAACAGCCCTGTAACTGGCCGTATGAGTGAGATTTTCAACCCAGCGGGGAAAAAGTCGGTGTTACAGAATGCCGGAATCATCACTGAAACAATACAGCTAATGATAATACACAGACACGCGCATGGTATCTGTATGTGAATTGTTTAATGAAGACAGAAAAGTATGTGCTCTACCGGTTCTTTCCAGACAGCCATCCCTCGGAGATGTTGTCTGAGGATCGTCAATTCTTACTTTTCGCTCAAAGCTGCCTGTAAAATTGTTCAAGCTCTACCTCAGTTCAGAGGTACAAAAACCACCTTAACGTACAATAATTTTCGATATCCAAACTGACCCCTGGCAAACCATACATAACCTTGAAACGTTGGCCGAACGCGCCGGGCTGGCGACGCGCAGTGATGCGGGTCACAAGTCGATTTCTCGTGCCAGCCGGGGATGTGATCGCCTCTCCTGGCTTAATGCCATCATCTCGGAAAAAGCCCCTTTCAACCCTTATGACGCCCGTTGCGCCTGCAAGCACATTGAGGTTACAGAGGATTTCTTCGCCATTCTCGGCATCCCGCTAAAACAGGTTTACCGGGAACGCGCCAGGCTGCTTAAGGCCAACCCGGAAGAAATCATATCCTCCGGGGATGTCCGGTTAATCGCTATCAAGGTTGAGAACTGGACGCGTAAGGCCGCTGCCGGGTTAGCCAGGATGAAAGCGAAGCGTGAAGTGGCTCGCCAGCGCAAACAGGAATACTACTCCCTAACCTTTGCCTGATCCCCGCCTACTACCGCCTTAGCTGGCGGGGATTCTGCACGTCTGCAATAAACCTCAGTACAAAAAACAGCCTTAACGTACAATAATTTTCGAAATCCAACCCATCCCGCCTACAGGAATGACGGATTTTTCGGCGGTTCCGGCGTAGACCCACCACAACTGCTGTATAGCTTGTGGGTAAGTGATAATGAAGTGCAAACGAGATGGCGCAAATACTCTTTTGGTTTATCTTTTAATTACTTACGTATTAAAAGATAAACCAAAAAATAAAAGACATTACTGTTATCCCCTTTAAAAAGTGGATAACCGAACAGCATCGGCGCGAGCGCCTCAAAAGTAGCTCCCCACGCTAAAGCGCGGGGCATTCAGAACGGAATCCCTCGATGGCTAACAGCTCGCCTGTTAGCCATCGAGGGATTGGACAAATCCGGCCACGCCGGATACGTCAGCAAATATCGCTGAAGAATTAGCTTACACGCTCGTAAGCGGCTCTTACGACCCGCTAACGCGGAGATACGCCCCAACTGCGGCTTCGCCTTGTTGTGACCACTCCGACCGCGCACAAAAGCCTCTGAGCCGCTTTTAGCGGAATATGGCTTTGCAGGGTGAAGGGATGGATAGGCGATCCCTTTCGATCCCTCACTGGTATCGGCGGCTAACCCTCGGTGCTACCTGTCATTTCATCCTGCCGCCTTACATGCGCTAACGCGCATAAATCCCCGTTCCTCAGTGGAACGAAAACTCACGCTAACAGGGTAGTGACCGGGTAGCCACGATAACTGCCAACAAAATTAGCTTATAGGTTAATTCTACCTTGTCTGAAATTAGCCTATAGGTTAATATTAATAGAAATGGGAGGTCACATGTTTAGCGTTGTTTATCACCCGGAAGCCAGGGAAGAAGCCACAGCATTACCCGTAAAAATCAGGGTGAAGTTTGACCGTCTCATCGGCAAACTGGAGTATGACGCCCGATTACTGCGGGAGCCGGACACGAAGCCCCTGGGCGATGGACTTTTTGAGATCCGCACGATGGGGACGGACATAGCCAGGGGAATCTGGGTATACCACAAAGGCAATACCATCATCATGCTCCGTGTTTTCATCAAGAAGTCACAGAAAACGCCAGCGAAAGAAATCGATCTCGCCAAAAAGCGGTTAGCGGAGGTACTTAATGAAACTGGTAAGCCATAAAGAACTGCATAACGAGTGGATGCAGGACGATGAATATCGCGCTGCATGGCAGGAAGAAGAACGTAAGGAAAAGCTCAGGGAGCTGCTTGCTGAATGGCGCAAGCATGACAACCTGACAAAAGCGCAGGTTGCTGAACGCATGGGGGTTACACCTCCGGTTATTTCTCGCCTGGAAAACAACATCACCAAAGCCAGCATCGACACACTGACCCGCTACGCTCACGCCTGCGGCATCAAGAAACCTGTCATTGCCCTGTACTGAATAGCCAGCCCTCCGGGGCTGGCCTTTTTGTTTCGGTCAGTCCCAAAATTTTGTTAAAGCAAGTTTAAAATGTCACCTGTTTCTCCAAAGTTGAAATGTCACTTCTAAGCCAATCTATTTATACATAATCTTTACATCTTTCCCCGGTGACAAAGTGCTAATTGGTCTGTAATGTTCAATGTGTGGCAGGCAAGCCGCCGGTGACTTAGGGAAGGTGCGAACAAGTTCCTGATATGAGATCATCATATTCATCCGGAGCGCATC
>NZ_JAWXQV010000074.1:0-57737 GCF_033843325.1 Klebsiella sp. JN_Kp126
GCGCCCCTATGGGGCGAAATCAATGCCACCTGCTATGCAGGTGGTTTTTTACGCCCGCGTGTTAAACCGGCAAGCCCTGGCGCAGTACATTCGCGCTGGCATCGCCGCAGATTAACGGTAAAACGGCATCATCTTCCGGGCTGTTGCTCTGTCAGCCCGCTATAATTGCACAATTCTTCCACAGGAGATTTCCTGTTATCCGTAATTTACAAGCAATGCTCACTTTCCGTCGAAGAGATGCGTATAATGCGCGGCGTTTATATATTGATGCGCCTTGCTGAAGGAGAAAAAGATGACGGCAACAGTTCCGGTAATCACCATTGATGGGCCTGGCGGTGCGGGCAAAGGCACCTTATGCAAGGCAATGGCAGAAACGCTGGGCTGGCATCTGCTCGACTCTGGGGCGATTTATCGCGTGCTTGCTCTCGCTGCGCTACATCATCATGTGGATGTTGAATCCGAAGAGGCGCTGGTGCCGCTGGCTGCGCACCTGGATGTTCGTTTTGTCTCCACTAACGGTAGCCTGGAAGTGGTACTGGAGGGGGAGGACGTTAGCGCTGAGATTCGCACTCAGGATGTTGCCAACACGGCCTCTAAAGTGGCGGCTTTTCCCCGCGTGCGTGAAGCGTTGCTGCGCCGCCAGCGGGCCTTTCGCGAATTGCCAGGCCTGATTGCCGACGGACGCGATATGGGCACCGTCGTATTCCCTGATGCGCAGGTGAAAATTTTCCTTGACGCCTCCGCGGAGGAACGTGCTCATCGCCGCATGCTTCAGTTGCAGGAGAAGGGCTTTAGTGTTAACTTTGATCGCCTTTTAGCCGAGATAAAAGAGCGCGACGATCGCGACCGCAATCGTACAGTCGCGCCGCTGATCCCGGCTGCCGATGCTTTAGTTCTTGATTCAACAGAACTAAACATTGAGCAAGTGATTGAAAAAGCGCTACACTATGCGCGCGAAAAACTGGCTTCCGCTTAATCGTCTTATCGATAAAGCACAACAGCCTCCGAATTATAGCAGTACCCCCGCAGCAATGGAGTGTTAGCGGGTATGTTAAACAACCCCATCCGGCATGGAGCCAGGTGGACGTTAAATATGAAACCTGAAGATTAAACATGACTGAATCTTTTGCTCAACTATTTGAAGAATCCTTAAAAACAATCGAAACCCGTCCGGGTTCCATCGTTCGTGGTGTTGTTGTTGCTATCGACAAAGACGTAGTACTGGTTGACGCCGGTCTGAAATCTGAGTCTGCCATTCCGGCAGAGCAGTTCAAAAACGCCCAGGGCGAGCTGGAAATCCAGGTTGGTGACGAAGTTGACGTTGCTCTGGATGCAGTAGAAGACGGCTTCGGTGAAACCCTGCTGTCCCGTGAGAAAGCTAAACGTCACGAAGCTTGGATCACGCTGGAAAAAGCTTACGAAGACGCTGAAACTGTAGTCGGTATTATCAACGGCAAAGTTAAAGGTGGCTTCACTGTTGAGCTGAATGGTATTCGTGCGTTCCTGCCGGGCTCCCTGGTAGACGTTCGTCCGGTGCGCGATACGCTGCACCTGGAAGGCAAAGAGCTTGAATTCAAAGTCATCAAGCTGGACCAGAAACGTAACAACGTTGTTGTTTCTCGTCGTGCCGTTATCGAATCCGAAAACAGCGCAGAGCGCGATCAGCTGCTGGAAAACCTGCAGGAAGGCATGGAAGTTAAAGGTATCGTTAAGAACCTCACTGACTACGGTGCATTCGTTGATCTGGGCGGCGTTGACGGCCTGCTGCACATTACCGATATGGCATGGAAACGCGTTAAGCATCCGAGCGAAATCGTAAACGTTGGCGACGAAATCACTGTTAAAGTGCTGAAGTTCGACCGCGAACGTACTCGTGTATCTCTTGGCCTGAAACAGCTGGGCGAAGATCCGTGGGTAGCTATCGCTAAGCGTTATCCGGAAGGTACCAAACTGACCGGTCGCGTGACCAACCTGACCGACTACGGCTGCTTCGTTGAAATCGAAGAAGGCGTTGAAGGCCTGGTTCACGTTTCCGAAATGGACTGGACCAACAAAAACATCCACCCGTCCAAAGTTGTTAACGTTGGCGATGTAGTGGAAGTTATGGTTCTGGATATCGACGAAGAACGTCGCCGTATCTCCCTGGGCCTGAAGCAGTGCAAAAACAACCCATGGCAGCAGTTCGCGGAAACCCACAACAAGGGCGACCGTGTTGAAGGTAAAATCAAGTCTATCACTGACTTCGGTATCTTCATCGGCCTGGACGGCGGCATCGATGGCCTGGTTCACCTGTCTGACATCTCCTGGAACGTTGCAGGCGAAGAAGCAGTTCGTGAATACAAAAAAGGCGACGAAATCGCAGCAGTTGTTCTGCAGGTTGACGCAGAGCGCGAGCGTATCTCTCTGGGCGTTAAACAGCTCGCAGAAGATCCGTTCAACAACTGGGTTGCACTGAACAAGAAAGGCGCAATCGTAAACGGTAAAGTCACTGCAGTTGACGCTAAAGGCGCAACCGTAGAGCTGGCTGACGGCGTTGAAGGTTACCTGCGCGCTTCTGAAGCTTCCCGTGACCGCGTTGAAGATGCAACTCTGGTTCTGAGCGTTGGCGACGACGTTGAAGCTAAATTCACCGGCGTTGATCGTAAAAACCGCGCAATCAGCCTGTCTGTTCGTGCGAAAGACGAAGCTGACGAGAAAGATGCAATCGCAACTGTTAACAAACAGGAAGATGCAAACTTCTCCAACAACGCAATGGCTGAAGCTTTCAAAGCAGCTAAAGGCGAGTAATCTTAGTCTTTCGGGTTACAACAACCTGAATTACGACGAGTTTACTTGACAGATTGCAGGATTCGTCCTGTAATCAAGCACAAAGGGCGGCTACGGCCGCCCTTGTTTAAGCTGTTAGCTAATTTTGCCTTGAAGGAAACCGGAGGAATAATGACCAAGTCAGAATTGATAGAAAGACTTGCCAGCCAGCAATCTCACATTCCTGCGAAAGCAGTGGAAGATGCTGTTAAAGAAATGCTGGAGCATATGGCCTCAACGCTTGCTCAAGGCGAGCGCATTGAAATCCGCGGTTTCGGCAGCTTCTCTCTGCATTATCGAGCACCCCGCACCGGGCGTAACCCAAAGACTGGCGATAAAGTTGAACTGGAAGGTAAATACGTTCCCCACTTTAAGCCGGGCAAAGAATTACGCGACCGCGCCAATATTTACGAAGAGTAAGTTTCGCCGATCGGTGACAACATACTTAAACGTTAAAAAAGCACCTTCGGGTGCTTTTTTTATGCCTTTAAATCTCTCTTTGAAGTGACCTCGCAAAACGCGGGTTCTGTTGCGTTAACGCGGTAGATTTTGCGGATGACGCGGCGCAGTTCCTTTCCTTGCCTGGCGACACCCTCTCCGTTTAGCGTAACACTCCCTCTGACAGGGAGGTGCTAATGCGTTTACCACAACTTGCCGGCTGTGTGATTATCGGTATTCTGCCGCTGCTCTGGCTGCCAGTACTGCCCGGGCGGTGGGTTATCTGGGGGCTCATGGCCCTGGCGCTACTCATTGCGCAATGTCGACGCAGACCTGCGCAATACGCGGCATTGATAACGCTGTTTTTTGTCTGGGGAGCCCTCAGCGCAGGCGAGGTGCTGTGGCCGACGGAGAGGTTAACGGACAGGAATCGCCAGGTTGACGTTGAGCTAACCGCAACGGACGGGCAGACAACGCATCAGGGGAAGATTATCCGTCTGGATGGGCGACGGCTGTTTCCTGCGCCAGGGATTAGCCTCTACGGCAGCTACCTGCCAGAAACGCCCTGCGCAGGTCAGGTTTGGGCGATGACGCTGCGCGCGCGTCCGGTACACGGACAGCTCAACGATGGCGGGTTTGATAGCCAGCGTCATGCATTGTCGCAGCATCGTCCGTTAACCGGACGCTTTATCACCGCTGACGTTCGGGTGCGGACCTGTAGTTTGCGGGCGCGTTATCTTGCTTCGCTGAATCAAACGCTGAACGCGTTGCCGTGGCAATCGGTGATGCTAGGGTTAGGCATGGGGGAGCGTCTGGCGATACCGCGCGAGATAAAGACCCTGATGCAGGAAACCGGGACATCGCACCTGATGGCGATTTCTGGCTTACATATCGCGCTAGGGGCTTCATTGGGCTGGTTGCTGCTCAGAGGTGTGCAGTTTTTTCTCCCGTGCCGCTGGCTTGGCTGGCGGGCGCCGCTGCTCGTTGGCCTGGCGAGCGCGATTTTTTACGCCGGGCTGACCGGTATGCAGCCACCCGCGTTGCGCACCTGCGTCGCGCTGGCCGCCGGCTGCGCGCTGCGGCTATCCGGAAAACGCTGGTCGCCATGGCAGCTATGGGTCTGCTGCATTGGCGCAATACTGTTTGCCGATCCGCTGGCGGTGTTGTCCGAAAGCCTCTGGCTTTCCGCGTTTGCCGTTGCGGCGCTTATCTTCTGGTATCAGCTGGCGCCGATGCCGGGCGGCAAAAGGAGCGGGCTACTGCGTCAAAGCCTCGCGTTATGTCATCTGCAGATCGGTTTAATGTTTTTACTTGCTCCTCTACAGATCGCACTTTTTCACGGCATCAGCCTGACGTCCGTGCTGACCAACTTGATTGCCGTGCCGCTGGTGACCTTTGTCGTTGTCCCGCTAATTCTGACCGCGATGTTTTTACACCTCTGCGCGCCGTTTATCATTGAGATGGCGGTCTGGCAATCGGCGGACCGTGTACTGGCCGCGCTATTCTGGTTCTTACGACAGCTGCCGCCCGGCTGGCTGGCGCTGGATGCGCGCTGGCTTGGGATAAGCTTGCTGCCGTGGCTGGCGTTAATCGTCTGGCGTTTTCATGCGTGGCGCACGTTGCCCGCGTTTTGTTTAGCATTTCTTGGGCTATTGAGCTGGCCCTTCTGGCGGAGCACGGCTGCTAACGAATGGCGAGTCACCATGCTGGATGTCGGGCAGGGGCTGGCAATGGTGATTGAACGCGAGGGCGCGGCGCTTCTCTATGATACCGGCCTGGCCTGGCCCGAGGGAGACAGCGGTCAGCAGATCATTATTCCCTGGCTACGCTGGCATCATTTGCAGCTTGAAGGCGTCGTTCTCAGCCACGAGCATCTCGATCACCGCGGCGGGCTAAATTCGGTGTTAAAGGCGTGGCCCCTGATATGGGTGCGAAGCCCTTTAGGCTGGGCGGGTCATTTAGCCTGCCAGCGCGGAGAAACCTGGCAGTGGCGGGGTTTAACCTTTCGCGCGCTCTGGCCGCTGCCCGGAGCGACAGCGCAGGGGAATAATCGCTCGTGCGTGGTGCGTATTGATGACGGTAAACATAGTATTCTGCTGACCGGGGATATCGAAACGCCCGCGGAACGGGCGATGATTAGCCGCTACTGGCAACATCTTACGTCTACACTTATCCAGGTCCCCCACCACGGCAGTAATACCTCGTCGGGAATCGCCCTGCTGCGGAGCGTTGGCGGAGAAGCTGCGCTGGCTTCCGCTTCGCGCTATAACGCATGGCGCATGCCATCAACCAAAGTGATTCAGCGCTACCGAAAACAGAGCTATCAGTGGTTCGACACGCCGCATCAGGGGCAAATTACGGTGGTTTTTTCTCCGGATAGCTGGCAAATCCATGGCTTACGGGATCAAGTTTTACCGCGATGGTATCATCAGTGGTTTGGCGGGAAGGCGTAGAACGGGTAGAATATGCGGCTATTTCAACACAAGCTGGTTTATTGAATGCAGAACGATAAAGATCTCTCCACGTGGCAGACCTTCCGCCGACTCTGGCCGATTATAGCGCCGTTTAAACCCGGGCTAATCGTGGCAGCGGTAGCGTTAGTGCTTAACGCGGCTAGTGATACCTTCATGCTATCGCTTCTTAAACCGTTATTGGATGATGGTTTTGGTAAAACGGATCGCTCGGTGCTGATATGGATGCCGCTGGTGGTGATCGGGTTGATGGTTCTGCGCGGCATTACCAGCTACGTTTCGAGCTACTGTATCTCCTGGGTTTCCGGCAAGGTCGTGATGACGATGCGCCGTCGTTTATTCAGCCACATGATGGGGATGCCGGTTGCCTTCTTTGACAAACAGTCCACAGGGACGCTGCTATCGCGTATTACCTATGATTCCGAGCAGGTCGCGTCTTCTTCCTCCAGCGCGCTGATTACCGTTGTGCGCGAAGGCGCGTCGATTATTGGCCTCTTCGCGATGATGTTTTATTACAGCTGGCAGCTGTCATTGATTCTGATCGTGCTGGCGCCGATCGTGTCTATTGCGATTCGCGTGGTCTCGAAGCGTTTTCGTAATATCAGCAAGAATATGCAGAACACCATGGGCCAGGTGACGACCAGCGCAGAGCAGATGCTGAAAGGGCATAAAGAAGTGCTGATGTTTGGCGGTCAGGCCGTCGAAACCAAACGTTTTGATAAAGTCAGCAATAAAATGCGCCTGCAGGGGATGAAAATGGTCTCTGCGTCGTCAATTTCTGACCCGATTATTCAGCTGATCGCCTCTCTGGCCCTGGCTTTCGTGCTTTATGCTGCCAGCTTCCCGAGCGTAATGGAGACGCTGACGGCGGGTACCATCACCGTTGTCTTCTCTTCAATGATCGCCCTGATGCGTCCGCTGAAATCACTGACTAACGTCAACGCGCAGTTCCAGCGCGGGATGGCCGCTTGCCAGACGCTTTTCGCTATCCTTGACTCCGAGCAGGAGAAAGATGAAGGCACGCGGGTTATCGAACGCGCGAAGGGCAACCTCGAATTTAAAAACGTCACCTTCAGATACCCGGGACGTGAAGTCGCCGCGCTGCGCAATATAGACCTGAATATTCCGGAAGGGAAAACCGTGGCGCTGGTAGGGCGCTCGGGTTCGGGTAAGTCGACCATCGCCAGCCTGATTACGCGTTTCTACGATGTCGATGATGGGCAGATCTTACTGGACGGCCACGACCTGCGTGAATACACCCTGAGCTCCCTGCGCGATCAGGTTGCGCTGGTGTCGCAAAACGTTCATCTCTTTAACGATACCGTAGCGAATAACATCGCCTACGCGCGTACTGAAGAGTACAGCCGCGAGCAGATAGAAGAAGCCGCTCGTATGGCTTATGCCATGGACTTTATCAACAAAATGGACAATGGCCTGGATACGATTATCGGGGAAAACGGCGTTATGCTTTCCGGCGGTCAGCGCCAGCGTATCGCTATCGCTCGCGCCCTGCTGCGTAACAGCCCGATACTGATCCTCGACGAAGCCACGTCGGCGCTGGATACCGAATCGGAACGCGCTATTCAGGCGGCGCTGGACGAACTGCAGAAAAACCGCACCTCGCTGGTGATTGCCCACCGTCTGTCGACGATTGAGCAGGCCGACGAGATCGTGGTGGTGGAAGATGGCCAGATCGTTGAACGCGGCAGCCATAGCGACCTGCTTGAGCACAGGGGCGTTTACGCCCAGCTGCATAAGATGCAGTTCGGCGCATGATTGCACGCATCTGGTCCGGTGAGTCGCCCTTATGGCGGCTGCTGCTTCCGCTCTCCTGGCTCTATGGCCTGGTGAGCGGGTTGATACGGCTGAGCTATAAACTCGGTTGGCAAAAAGCCTGGCGAGCGCCGGTGCCGGTGGTGGTGGTGGGTAATCTGACCGCGGGTGGTAATGGTAAAACGCCGGTTGTCGTCTGGCTGGTGGAACAGCTCCAGCAGCGCGGTATTCGCGTTGGCGTCGTTTCACGCGGCTACGGCGGTAAAGCAGCGAGCTATCCGCTGCTGCTGAATACGGCTACCCCCACAGCGGAAGCGGGCGATGAGCCGGTGCTGATTTACCAGCGTACCGGCGCACCGGTTGCCGTCTCGCCGGTACGCAGCGATGCGGTACAGGCCCTGCTCGCCGCCCACGATCTTCAGCTTATCGTCACAGACGATGGCCTGCAGCACTATAAGCTGGCGCGCGACAAAGAAATTGTGGTGATTGACGGCGTGCGCCGTTTTGGCAACGGCTGGTGGCTGCCTGCCGGCCCCATGCGCGAGCGCGCTTCGCGTTTACGCAGCGTGGATGCGGTTATCGTTAACGGCGGTCTCGCCCGTCCGGGAGAGATCCCGATGCAGCTTCGCCCCGGGCAGGCGGTAAATCTGCTGACCGGCGAACGCCGGGATGCGGCGGCGTTGGACAACGTGGTGGCGATGGCCGGAATCGGCCACCCGCCGCGCTTCTTCGCCACCCTTGAAAGCTGCGGCGTCAGTCCGATAAAAACCATCGCCTTAGCCGATCATCAGGCATTGGCGCAGAGCGCAGTCGCCGCGCTGGCGACGCCGCAGCAAACCCTGCTGATGACCGAAAAAGATGCGGTGAAGTGCCGCGAATTTGCTCAGGCAAACTGGTGGTATCTTCCGGTCGACGCGATAATGACTGACCAACGCGCGCAGCGGTTGCTCACGGACTTAGTTACCCTGGCGCAACGCTAATCGTCGTATCACCGCTTGCGCCGGAACCCTTAACGGAGAAGCTGCATGCCGGTATTGTCCCTCTCGCTTAAAGAAGCCCGCCATCTTCACCTTGCCGCTCAGGGGCTGCTAAAAAAGCCCCGTCGCCGCGCAAAGCCCGGGGATATTCTGCAGACCATTAAGCAGATGTCCCTGCTGCAAATCGATACCATCAACGTTGTTGCGCGCAGTCCTTATCTGGTGCTGTTCAGCCGCCTCGGCCACTATCCGCAGCGCTGGCTGGACGAGGCGCTCCGCGCCGGCGAGCTGATGGAGTACTGGGCGCACGAAGCCTGCTTTTTACCGCGCAGCGACTTTTCACTGGTGCGTCACCGCATGCTGACGCCGGATAAAATGGGCTGGAAATATCACAAAGCGTGGATGACCGAACACGCCGAGGGCATTCAGGCGCTGTTGGCGCATATAGCCGAAAATGGCCCGGTTCGCTCGGCCGACTTCGAGCATCCGCGCAAAGGCGCCAGCGGATGGTGGGAGTGGAAACCGCATAAGCGCCATCTTGAAGGCTTATTCACCGCCGGTGAAGTGATGGTTATCGAGCGGCGTAATTTTCAGCGCGTTTACGATCTGACGCAGCGGGTCATGCCGGACTGGGACGATGAGCGCGACGGGCTCTCTCAGGAGCAGGCTGAAGCCATGATGTTACGTAATAGTGCTCGCAGCCTGGGGGTTTTTCGCGCGCAGTGGCTGGCGGATTATTATCGTCTGCGTCAGCCCCCGCTGCCGCTACTGTTGGCGAGCTGGCAGGAGGAGGGGCTGGTGGTGCCGGTTAACGTTGAAGCGCTGGGCGAAATGTGGCTCCACCGTGATGCTCTGGCGCTGCTGGAGTCTTCTCCCGGCGGTAGGCTCGCCGCCAGCCGCAGCGCGGTGCTTTCGCCTTTCGATCCGGTAGTCTGGGATCGCAAACGAGCGGAACAGCTGTTTAACTTTACCTATCGCCTGGAGTGCTACACGCCCGCGCCGAAACGGCAGTATGGCTATTTCGTATTACCGCTGCTGCACCAGGGGAGACTGGTTGGCAGAATGGATAGCAAAATGCACCGCAAAACCGGCGTTCTGGAAATTATCGCCCTGTGGCTGGAGGAGGGCGTCAAGGTGACGTCGGGCCTGGAGAGCGGGCTAAAACGTGCCATTGATGATTTTGCCCTCTGGCAGGACGCCACGCGGGTGAGCTGCGGGAAGCTGCCGGCGGAACTTTTTGCCGGGCGGCAACAGGGTTGGGAAATTGACGCTGCCTGAGCCCACGTGTGATATGCTGCTGAAGAATCTATTCGGTCCATCTGGAGGAATCATGGATCACCGTTTACTTGAAATTATCGCCTGTCCGGTTTGTAACGGTAAGCTGTATTACAGCCAGGATAAGCAAGAACTGATCTGCAAACTTGATCGCCTGGCTTTTCCGCTGCGTGAAGGCATTCCCGTACTGCTGGAAACCGAAGCCCGCCCGCTTCCTGTAGAAGAGAGCCAGTCATGAGTTTCGTGGTTATTATCCCCGCGCGCTTTGCTTCTACCCGCCTGCCAGGGAAACCGCTCCAGGATATCAACGGCAAGCCGATGATTGTCCATGTTCTGGAACGCGCTCGCGAATCCGGGGCCGAGCGGATTATCGTTGCTACCGACCATCCAGACGTGGCCCGCGCGGTGGAAGCCGCCGGCGGTGAAGTCTGCATGACCCGTGAAGATCATCAGTCAGGCACCGAACGCCTGGCCGAGGTGGTTGAAAAATGCGCCTTCAGCGATGACACCATCATTGTGAATATTCAGGGCGATGAGCCGATGATCCCGCCCGCGATCGTGCGCCAGGTAGCCGAGAATCTGGCTGCCAGCACCAGTGGTATGGCAACCTTAGCGGTGCCAATCCACGATGCGGAAGAGGCGTTTAATACAAATGCGGTGAAGGTCGTCATGGATGCTGAGGGCTACGCGCTCTATTTTTCCCGCGCCACCATTCCGTGGGATCGCGATCGTTTCGCTAAATCCCGCGAGGCTATCGGTGATTCGCTGCTGCGTCATATCGGTATTTATGGCTATCGCGCCGGTTTTATTCGTCGCTATGTGAGCTGGGCGCCGAGCCCGCTGGAGCAAATAGAGATGCTCGAGCAGCTGCGCGTGCTGTGGTATGGCGAGAAAATCCATGTCGCGGTGGCGGAAGTGGTTCCCGGTACAGGTGTCGATACGCCGGAAGATCTGGAGCGCGTTCGCGCGGAGCTGCGTTAATCCCCCCATCCCCTCCGCCAGGAGGGGATATCCCCAGGCCGTTATTCCATACTTTTTTACGTCAATTTTGATCTCACCCGATGACAACCCCGGCCCAGGCGCTCATTATGAAACCGGTAGTATTCATAGGGGTAATCAGAAATGGAACAGTTGCGTACCGAGCTGAGCCACCTGCTGGGTGAAAAACTAAGCCGCGTGGAGTGCGTCAGCGAGAAACCGTCGTCGGCGCTGTGGTCGCTATATGATGCGCAGGGAAACCCAATGCCGCTGCTGGCGCGCAGCTTTACGACGCCGGGCGTGGCGCGTCAGCTGGCGTGGAAGATATCAACTCTGGCGCGAAGCGGCACCGTCCGTATGCCGGTTGTCTACGGCGTGATGACGCACGACGAGCATCCGGGTCCCGATGTACTGCTGATTGAACGACTGCGCGGCGTCTCGGTTGAAGCCCCCGCCCGCACGCCGGAGCGCTGGGAGCAGCTGCAGGAGCAGATCGTGGAAGCGCTGCTGGCCTGGCATCGTCAGGATAGCGGAGGCTGCGTCGGGATGGTCGATAGCACTCAGGAAAATCTCTGGCCCTACTGGTACCGCCAGCGCGTGGAGGTGCTATGGAGTACGCTGAATCTTTATCAGGATACCGGCCTGACGATGCAGGACAAACGCATCCTGTTCCGCACGCGCGAATGCCTTATGGATTTGTTTAAAGGTTTCAATGATAACTGCGTGCTGGTACACGGTAGCTTCACGCTGCGCAGCATGCTTAAAGATCCGCGCAGCGATCAGCTGCTGGCGATGGTGGGGCCGGGCATGATGCTCTGGGCGCCGCGGGAATACGAGCTTTTCCGTCTGGCCGAGAGCGGTCAGGAAGAGGAGCTGCTGTGGCACTATCTGCGCCGGGCGCCGGTGGCGGAAGCGTTTCTCTGGCGGCGCTGGCTGTATCTGCTGTGGGACGAAGTGGATAATCTGGTGAATACCGGACGCTTTGACCGCGTCCGGTTTGACCTGGCGGCAAAGTCAATCCTGCCCTGGCTCGCCTGAAGAACCTTTTAGCCACTGCCAGATGCGGCCTAACGTTTCGTAACCCACCCGATCGCTATGCATGAGCCAGACGGGCGAAGGAATAGCCCGCTCCCACGGGTTAAGCGGTGACTCAATCGCCAGCTGGTTGGCCGGCGCGGGCAGGGGAGTTAGCCCGGCGCGGCGAAAGAAAATCATCGCCCGCGGCAGATGAGAGGCGGAGGTGACCAGCAGGAACGGCGCATCGCCTATCGCCATCTTCACCGCAGCGGCTTCCTCTTCGGTATCTTTGGGTTTATCCAGAACAAGGATTTCGCTGCGCGGTATGCCCAGGCTCTCGGCCACTCTGGCCCCGGCTTCTGCCGTACTGACCGGATTTGTTTTTGCCGCTGCGCCGGTAAAGATGAGTTTCGAGCCCGGATTTTCATACCACAGGCGGATCCCCTCCGTCAGCCGCGGCAGGCTATTATTGATGAGATTGGAACTGGGCGCCCAGTCCGGGTTCCAGGTGTAGCCTCCGCCAAGCACGACCACGTACTGCACGCGTTTTTCACCTCGCCACGTCGGGTACTTATCTTCAATTGGCTTGAGCAGGCTATCGGCGACCGGTTGCAGGCTCAACAGCAGCAACAGCAGCCAGCCGAGGCTGACGCAGAGCTTGCCGGTACGCTGGAAACGGCTAAACCACAGCAGGGCTATGCCGAACGCAATGAGCAGCAGCAGCAGGGGAAGCGGCAGCATCATACCGCCTAAAACCTTTTTCAGCGTAAAAAGCATGCCGTACGGTTCCTTTTTTAACCATATAACCAAAGATATGCCCGGATCTTACAACAGATCGCTTCATTCTCCGCGCGGGTATGACAAAATAGCGGCTTTGTGTTGGCGTGTGGAGTCACCCGTGCAGGATCGTAATTTCGATGATATTGCTGAAAAGTTTTCGCGCAATATATACGGCACCACCAAAGGCCAGCTGCGGCAGGCGATCCTCTGGCAGGATCTGCAACCGCTGCTGGACCGGCTGGGGCCTGGGCCATTGCGAGTTCTTGACGCGGGCGGCGGCGAAGGGCAGACGGCGATCAAAGTGGCGGAAATGGGGCATCACGTCACGTTATGCGATCTCTCTGGTGAAATGGTGGCTCGTGCCCGGCAGGCGGCTGCCGATAAAGGTGTGATCGACAACATGCATTTTGTACAATGCGCGGCTCAGGATATTGAGCAGCATTTGGAAAGTCCGGTCGATCTGATACTGTTTCATGCGGTGCTGGAGTGGATAGCCGAACCACAGGCGATGTTGCGTACCCTGTGGTCGATGCTGCGCCCCGGCGGCGCGTTGTCGCTGATGTTCTACAATGCTAACGGTCTGTTGATGCACAATATGGTCGCCGGAAATCTCGACTATGTGCAAATCGGCATGCCGAAAAAGAAAAAACGCACGCTGTCGCCGGACTATCCGCGCGATCCGCAGCAGGTTTACGGCTGGCTGGAAGAGATTGGCTGGCAGATTACCGGCAAGACCGGCGTGCGGGTGTTTCATGATTATCTGCGTGAAAAACACCAACAGCACGATAAATTTGCGGCGCTGCTGGAGCTGGAAACGCGCTACTGTCGCCAGGAGCCGTATATTAGCTTAGGCCGTTATATTCACGTCACCGCGCTTAAGCCGCAGATGCAAGGATAAACTATGAGTGAATTTTCCCAGACAGTCCCCGAACTGGTTGCCTGGGCCAGGAAAAATGATTTTTCTATTTCGCTGCCGGTCGACAGACTCTCTTTTCTGCTGGCGATTGCCACGCTGAACGGCGAGCGGATGGAAGGGGAAATGACCGAGGGAGAACTGGTGGATGCGTTCCGCCACGTGAGTGATGCGTTTGAGCAGACCAGCGAAACCATCAGCCAGCGCGCCAATAATGCCATTAACGATATGGTGCGCCAGCGTCTGCTGAACCGCTTTACCAGCGAAATCACCGAGGGTAACGCTATTTATCGCCTGACGCCGCTGGGCATTGGGATCACCGACTACTATATTCGCCAGCGCGAGTTCTCCACCCTGCGACTGTCGATGCAGCTATCCATCGTTGCCAGCGAACTCAAGCGCGCCGCCGACTCGGCAGAAGAGGGCGGCGATGAGTTCCACTGGCATCGTAACGTTTTCGCTCCGCTGAAGTACTCGGTAGCGGAAATCTTTGACAGCATCGACCTGACTCAGCGAATTATGGATGAGCAGCAGCAGCTGGTGAAAGATGATATTGCCCAGCTGCTGAACAAAGACTGGCGGGCGGCGATCTCCAGCTGCGAGCTGCTGCTATCGGAAACGTCCGGCACCCTGCGGGAACTGCAGGATACCCTGGACGCGGCGGGCGATAAGCTGCAGGCAAACCTGCTGCGTATCCAGGATTCGACCATGGCGCGCGACGATCTGAATTTTATCGATCGTCTGGTGTTCGATCTGCAAAGCAAGCTGGACCGTATCGTCAGTTGGGGGCAGCAGGCGATTGACCTGTGGATCGGCTACGATCGCCACGTGCATAAATTTATCCGTACCGCCATTGATATGGATAAAAACCGCGTCTTCGCACAGCGTTTGCGTCAGTCGGTGCAAACCTACTTCGACGCCCCCTGGGCGCTCACCCATGCGAATGCCGATCGTCTGCTTGATATGCGCGATGAAGAGATGGCGCTGCATGATGAAGAGGTTACCGGGGAACTTCCAACGGATCTGGAGTACGAAGAGTTTAACGAAATTCGCGAACAGCTGGCGGCGCTGATTGAAGGACAGCTGGTGGTCTATAAAGAGAAGGGACTGCCGCTGGATCTTGGCCTGGTGGTACGCGAATATCTGTCGCAGTATCCGCGCGCGCGCCACTTTGACGTCGCGCGTATTGTGGTCGACCAGGCGGTACGTTTGGGCGTAGCGCAAGCAGATTTCACCGGACTGCCGGCAAAATGGCAGCCGATTAATGATTACGGAGCCAAGGTACAGGCGCATGTCATCGACAAATATTGAACAAGTGATGCCGGTTAAACTGGCGCAAGCGTTGGCTAATCCGTTATTTCCGGCGCTGGATAGCGCCCTGCGCGCGGGCCGTCATATCGGCCTTGACGAGCTGGATAATCACGCATTTTTAATGGATTTTCAGGATTACCTGGAAGAGTTTTATGCTCGCTACAACGTCGAGCTGATTCGCGCGCCGGAGGGTTTTTTCTATCTGCGCCCGCGGTCGACCACGCTGATCCCGCGCTCGGTGCTCTCCGAGCTGGATATGATGGTGGGTAAAATTCTCTGCTATCTCTACCTCAGCCCGGAGCGTCTGGCCAACGAGGGCATCTTCACTCAGCAGGAGCTTTACGACGAGCTGCTGACCCTCGCAGACGAAGCCAAGCTGCTCAAGCTGGTCAATAACCGTTCTACCGGGTCCGACCTTGACCGCCAGAAGCTGCAGGAAAAAATGCGCGCTTCGCTCAACCGCCTGCGCCGCCTCGGCATGGTGTGGTTTATGGGCCATGACAGCAGCAAATTCCGCATCACCGAATCGGTGTTTCGCTTCGGCGCCGACGTGCGCGCCGGTGACGATCCGCGCGAAGCCCAGCTGCGTATGATCCGCGACGGTGAAGCGATGGCGCTGGAAAATCGCCTGCAGCTTAATGATGAGAATGAAGAGAATCAGCCGGATAGCGGGGAGGAAGAGTAATGATTGAACGCGGTAAGTTTCGCTCGCTGACGCTGGTTAACTGGAACGGTTTTTTTGCCCGCACCTTTGATCTTGATGAATTAGTGACCACGCTTTCCGGTGGTAACGGTGCCGGTAAATCCACGACCATGGCCGCCTTCGTCACCGCACTGATCCCGGACCTGACGCTGCTGCACTTTCGTAACACTACGGAAGCGGGGGCGACCAGCGGCTCGCGCGATAAAGGCCTGCACGGTAAGCTGCGCGCTGGCGTCTGCTACTCCGTGCTGGACGTGATCAACTCCCGCCACCAGCGCGTGGTGGTCGGCGTTCGTCTACAGCAGGTCGCCGGTCGCGATCGTAAAGTCGATATCAAGCCTTTTGCGATCCAGGGCCTGCCAACCTCCATCCAGCCAACTCAGCTGCTGACCGAAACCCTTAACGAACGCCAGGCGCGCGTGGTGACGCTCAACGAGCTGAAAGATAAGCTCGAAGCGATGGAAGGGGTGCAGTTCAAGCAGTTTAACTCTATTACCGAGTATCACTCGCTGATGTTCGACCTGGGCGTGGTGGCTCGCCGCCTGCGTTCGGCTTCGGACCGTAGCAAATACTATCGCCTGATCGAAGCCTCGCTGTACGGCGGTATTTCGAGCACCATTACCCGCTCGCTGCGCGACTACCTGTTGCCGGAAAACGGCGGCGTGCGTAAGGCGTTCCAGGATATGGAAGCGGCGCTGCGTGAAAACCGCATGACGCTGGAAGCTATCCGCGTGACGCAGTCGGACCGCGATCTGTTCAAGCATCTGATCAGCGAAGCCACCAACTACGTTGCCGCCGACTATATGCGTCACGCTAACGAGCGACGCATTCATCTCGACAAGGCGCTGGAGTATCGTCGCGATCTGTTCACCTCCCGCGCTCAGCTCGCGGCGGAACAGTATAAGCACGTCGATATGGCCCGCGAGCTGCAGGAACATAACGGCGCGGAAGGCGATCTGGAAGCCGATTATCAGGCCGCCAGCGACCATCTGAACCTGGTGCAGACCGCTCTGCGCCAGCAGGAAAAAATCGAGCGCTATGAAGCGGATCTTGATGAACTGCAGATTCGCCTCGAAGAGCAAAATGAAGTTGTCGCGGAAGCGGTTGACCAGCAGGAAGAGAACGAAGCCCGCGCCGAAGCCGCCGAGCTGGAAGTGGATGAGCTGAAAAACCAGCTTGCCGACTACCAGCAGGCGCTGGACGTGCAGCAGACTCGCGCGATTCAGTACACCCAGGCGCTGCAGGCGCTGGAGCGGGCAAAAGCCCTCTGCCATCTGCCGGATTTAACGCCGGAGAGCGCCGACGAGTGGCTGGAAACTTTCCAGGCGAAAGAGCAGGAAGCGACGGAGAAAATGCTGTCGCTGGAACAGAAGATGAGCGTGGCGCAAACCGCGCACAGCCAGTTTGAACAGGCTTACCAGCTGGTGGTGGAGATCAACGGCCCGCTGGCGCGTAATGAAGCCTGGAGCGTGGCGCGCGACCTGCTGCGCGAAGGCGTTAATCAACGTCATCAGGCCGAACAGGCGCACGGGCTGCGCAGTCGTCTGACGGAGCTTGAACAGCGTCTGCGTGAACAGCAGGATGCCGAACGCCAGCTCAATGAGTTTTGTAAGCGCCAGGGCAAACGCTACGATATCGACGAGCTGGAAGCCCTGCACCAGGAGCTGGAAGCCCGCATCGCATCCCTTTCCGACAGCGTTTCCACCGCCAGCGAACGGCGGATGACCCTGCGTCAGGAGCTGGAACAGCTGCAGTCGCGGACGCAAACGCTGATGCGCCGCGCGCCCATCTGGCTGGCGGCGCAGAACAGCCTCAATCAGCTGTGCGAGCAGAGCGGCGAGCAGTTTGAGTCAAGCCAGGACGTCACCGAATATCTCCAGCAGCTGCTGGAGCGTGAACGCGAAGCTATCGTGGAGCGCGATGAAGTCGGGGTCCGCAAGCGCGCTATCGACGATGAAATTGAGCGTCTTAGCCAGCCGGGCGGTTCGGAAGATCAGCGCCTGAACGCGCTGGCGGAACGTTTTGGCGGCGTACTGCTGTCGGAAATCTACGATGACGTGAGCCTCGATGATGCGCCGTATTACTCCGCGCTCTACGGTCCTTCCCGCCACGCCATTGTGGTACCGGATCTGTCGCTGATTGCCGATCAGCTGGAAGGTCTCGAAGATTGTCCCGAAGATCTCTACCTGATCGAGGGCGATCCGCAGTCGTTTGATGACAGCGTATTCAGCGTCGATGAGCTGGAAAAAGCGGTGGTCGTTAAGATTGCCGATCGTCAGTGGCGCTATTCACGCTTCCCGACGCTGCCGCTGTTTGGCCGCGCCGCGCGTGAAAGCCGCGTTGAAACGCTGCACGCCGAGCGCGAAAGCCTGTCCGAGCGCTTTGCGACCCTGTCGTTTGATGTGCAGAAAACCCAGCGCCTCCATCAGGCGTTCAGCCGCTTTATCGGTAACCATCTTGCGGTAGCCTTTGAGGACGACCCGGAAGAAGAAATCCGTAAACTGAATACGCGTCGCGGCGAACTGGAGCGGGCGCTGACCGCCCATGAGAGCGATAACCAGCAGAACCGGGTGCAGTATGAGCAGGCAAAAGAGGGCGTATCCGCACTCAACCGCCTGCTGCCGCGTCTGAATTTGCTGGCCGATGACTCGCTGGCCGATCGCGTGGATGAGATCCAGGAACGCCTGGACGAAGCGCAGGAAGCCGCGCGCTTCGTCCAGCAGCATGGGAATCAGCTGGCAAAACTGGAGCCGATCGTTTCCGTGCTTCAAAGCGACCCGGAGCAGTTTGAACAGCTGAAAGAAGATTACGCATATTCGCAGCAGACTCAGCGCGACGCGCGTCAGCAGGCATTTGCGCTGACCGAAGTGGTGCAGCGTCGCGCCCACTTTAGCTACTCCGATTCCGCAGAGATGCTGAGCGGTAATAGCGATCTGAACGAGAAGCTGCGCCAGCGTCTGGAGCAGGCTGAGGCGGAGCGCGCCCGTACCCGCGAAGCGCTGCGTACCCACGCCGCGCAGCTCAATCAGTACAACCAGGTGCTGGCATCGCTGAAAAGCTCCTACGACACCAAGAAAGAGCTGCTCAACGACCTGCATAAAGAGCTTCAGGACATTGGCGTGCGCGCCGACGCCGGCGCCGAAGAGCGCGCTCGTCTGCGCCGCGATGAGCTTCATGCTCAGCTCAGCAACAACCGCGCGCGGCGGAACCAGCTCGAAAAAGCATTGACCTTCTGCGAAGCGGAAATGGATAACCTGACCCGCAGGCTGCGCAAGCTGGAGCGCGATTACTGCGAAATGCGCGAACAGGTGGTCAGCGCTAAAGCCGGCTGGTGTGCGGTCATGCGCCTGGTGAAAGACAACGGCGTGGAGCGTCGCCTGCATCGTCGCGAGCTGGCCTACCTTTCGGCAGATGAACTGCGCTCGATGTCGGATAAGGCGCTCGGCGCGCTGCGTCTGGCGGTCTCGGATAACGAACACCTGCGCGATGTACTGCGTATTTCTGAAGATCCGAAACGCCCGGAGCGTAAAATCCAGTTCTTTGTCGCCGTTTATCAGCATCTGCGCGAGCGTATTCGCCAGGATATCATCCGCACCGACGATCCGGTGGAAGCGATTGAGCAGATGGAGATCGAACTCAGCCGTCTGACGGAAGAGCTGACCAACCGCGAGCAGAAGCTGGCCATCAGTTCCCGCAGCGTGGCCAATATTATCCGCAAGACTATCCAGCGCGAGCAAAACCGTATTCGTATGCTCAACCAGGGGCTGCAGAGCGTCTCCTTCGGCCAGGTCAACAGCGTGCGTCTGAACGTCAACGTGCGGGAAACCCACTCGATGCTGCTGGACGTGCTGTCAGAACAGCATGAACAGCATCAGGACCTGTTTAACAGCAATCGTCTGACCTTCTCGGAAGCGCTGGCGAAGCTGTATCAGCGCCTCAATCCGCAGATTGATATGGGGCAGCGTACGCCGCAGACCATCGGTGAAGAGCTGCTGGACTACCGCAACTATCTGGAGATGGAAGTGGAAGTTAACCGTGGTTCCGACGGCTGGCTGCGCGCGGAATCCGGTGCGCTATCGACCGGTGAGGCTATCGGTACCGGGATGTCGATTCTGGTGATGGTAGTACAGAGCTGGGAAGATGAATCCATGCGCCTGCGCGGTAAGGACATTTCGCCGTGTCGTCTGCTGTTCCTTGATGAAGCGGCGCGTCTGGATGCTCGCTCTATCGCGACGCTGTTCGAGCTCTGCGATCGTCTGGAGATGCAGCTGATTATCGCGGCGCCGGAAAATATCAGCCCGGAAAAAGGTACCACCTATAAGCTGGTGCGTAAGGTCGTGAATAATCACGAGCACGTGCACGTCGTCGGGCTGCGTGGCTTCGCACCGCAGCTGCCCGAAACGCTGCCGGGAACGGCAAATGCTTCATAGGATGGTACAATAACCAGCCAAAGGGCGACGCGATGTCGCCCTTTTTGTTATCCGTTCCTGTACTTTAGGATTGTATAATCTTTTAACTTCTTTACATTTGGGAAGGCAAAAGCGTTTTCGTCTTCATATACTGAAAGTAAGCCCCATTTTAGCGGGCAGCAATGTGTTAACAGGGGGCAAGGGATGTTGCTAAAGAAACGGTATGGTCGTCAATTGTCTGCGCTCAGCCTGAGCCTGGCGTTTGCATTTGCTCCACTGTTCAATGTCCAGGCTGAAGAGCCTGAAGTGGTACCATCGGATAGCTCTGCCACCATCAGCGAGCTCTCTTCCGCGCTAAGCCAAAGCGCAAACCAATCCGCGGCGGTCGCCCAAATGGCCGGCGAGCAGGCGCTTTCTGCCGATGCGGCAGCGAAGAGCCGCGCCGGGATTCAGGCGGTACTGCCGTCCGGTTATCAACCCGTATTTATGAATCCGCTGGTATCGCTGTATGCGGCCAGGGATATGAAACCGATGTGGGATAACCGCGAGGCGGTGCAGGCGTTTCAACAGCAGCTGGCTGAGGTTGCTATCGCCGGTTTTCAGCCGCAGTTCACCACCTGGGTTGAGCTGTTGACCGACCCGGCAGTGAACGGTCTGGCGCGGGATGTCGTTCTGTCTGACGCCATGATGGGCTATCTGCATTTTATTAGCGGTATTCCGACTCAGGGCAACCGCTGGCTGTATGGCACGAAACCGTATGCCATGTCGACGCCGCCTCTGTCGGTAATTAACCAGTGGCAGGTGGCGCTGGATAACGGTTCGCTGCCGCAGTTTATTGCGGGTCTGGCTCCGCAGCATCCGCAGTATGCCGCAATGCATCAGGCGCTATTAGCTCAGGTTGCCGATTCCCGCCCCTGGCCGCAGCTCACCGGTAAGACGTCGCTGCGCCCGGGGGAATGGAGCAACGATGCCGGCGCGCTGCGCGAAATTTTACAGCGCACCGGTATGCTGGATGACGCGGCAAAAATTTCGTTGCCCGGCGATGAGGTGGTGAGTCCGTCCGCCGGGAAAAAGGCCAAAAGCAGCGGCCGTGGCGTTTACGATCGCCAGTTAGTGGAGGGCGTTAAGCGCTTCCAGGCGTGGCAGGGACTGGGCGCAGACGGCGTGATTGGTCAGGCGACCCGCGACTGGCTCAACGTTTCTCCTGCGCAGCGCGCCGGCGTGCTGGCATTGAATATCCAGCGTTTGCGCCTGCTGCCGGGTAATCTGGCGACCGGAATTATGGTGAATATTCCCGCCTTTTCGCTGGTCTATTACCAGGACGGTAGCCAGGTGCTGGCATCGCGGGTTATCGTTGGCCGTCCGGACCGCAAAACCCCTATGATGAGCAGTGCGCTGAACAACGTTGTGGTCAACCCGCCGTGGAACGTTCCGCCGACGCTGGCGCGCAACGATATTCTGCCGAAGGTGCGCAATAACCCAGGCTATCTTGAGCAGCACGGCTATACGATGATGCGCGGCTGGAATAGCAAAGAGACTATTGACCCGTATCAGGTGGACTGGGAAACGATAACCGCATCGAATCTGCCGTTCCGCTTCCAGCAGGCTCCCGGCGCGCGCAATTCGCTGGGGCGCTATAAATTCAATATGCCAAGTTCAGATGCGATATATTTGCACGATACGCCCAATCACAATCTGTTCCAGCGTGATGGACGCGCGCTGAGTTCCGGGTGCGTGCGCGTGAATAAAGCCTCAGAACTGGCCAATATGCTGCTTCAGGATGCTGGCTGGAATGATGCGCGTATTTCAGATGCGCTTAAACAGGGGAATACCCGCTACGTTAATATTCGCCAGAATATCCCGGTTAATCTCTATTATTTGACCGCGTTCGTCGGCGCTGATGGACGTACACAATATCGAACAGATATTTACAATTACGATCTCACCGCGCGATCCAGCGCACAAATTCTACCTAAAGCTGAACAATTAATCAGATAAATGAAGTAGTTCAACGGATTTGGTTGTCCTACCTCTGTGTGAAAACGGGCCTTGCACGCTGCAAGGCCCGAGTTTACTGGGGTTAGGCTACCTTGACGTTGGCAATAATGCCCGGTAAGGTGCCTTTCGTGCGCCAGAAGTGCATATACATATAATCCTGCAAAGGCGCTGTGGCAGTAAGCAGCCCGTTCTCCATAGCTGATATTTATTAGCCGTAGGGGAGCGAGCGCGTGCTGGCGGCTAACGGGCGCATTGCGGGAAAAGTATATTACGATTCATTTACCTGTAGACCTGATTATCATGGACAAATTTGACGCTAATCGCCGCAAACTGCTGGCGTTAGGTGGAGCCGCGCTCGGTGCTGCTGCCATTCTGCCTGCGCCGGCATTTGCCACCCTCTCGACCCCCCGACCGCGTATTTTGACGCTGAACAACCTGCATACCGGTGAATCACTCAAGGCGGAGTTTTTCGATGGCAGAGGCTATATTCAGGATGAATTAGCAAGACTTAATCATTTTTTCCGTGATTATCGCGCGAATAAGATTAAGTCCATCGATCCCGGTTTGTTCGATCAACTCTATCGTTTGCAGGGATTACTTGGTACCAACAAGCCTGTCCAGCTTATTTCCGGTTATCGTTCTGTTGATACCAATAATGAGCTTCGCGCGCGTAGCCGGGGTGTGGCAAAACACAGCTACCACACTAAAGGCCAGGCCATGGATTTTCATATTGAAGGCATTTCGTTAAGCAATGTTCGCAAAGCCGCGTTATCTATGCGCACAGGTGGTGTAGGATACTACCCACGTAGCAACTTTGTGCATATTGATACCGGGCCAGTACGGCACTGGTAACGAAAGGAGCCTCATGAACTATCGTATTATTCCGGTTACCGCGTTCGCGCAGAACTGTTCTTTAATCTGGTGTGAACAAACCAAACTGGCGGCGCTGGTCGATCCCGGCGGTGATGCTGAGCGAATCAAACAGGAAGTCGCGGCGGCAGGCGTTAGCCTGATGCAGATTCTGCTCACGCACGGTCATCTCGATCACGTTGGTGCGGCGGCGGAGCTGGCACAACATTATGGCGTGCCGATTATTGGGCCGGAAAAAGAAGATGAGTTCTGGCTGGAAGGATTACCGGCGCAGAGCCGGATGTTCGGTCTGGAAGATTGCCAGCCGCTGCAGCCAGATCGCTGGCTGAACGAAGGCGATACGGTCAGCGTGGGGAATATTTCCCTGCAGGTGCTGCACTGCCCAGGCCATACGCCGGGGCACGTGGTCTTCTTCGATCCTGCTTCCCGACTGTTGATTTCTGGCGATGTGATTTTTAAAGGCGGAGTAGGGCGTAGCGACTTCCCTCGCGGCGACCATAGCCAACTGATCGATGCGATTAAGCGCAAGCTGTTGCCGCTGGGCGATGACGTGTCGTTTATTCCGGGTCATGGACCGATGTCGACCCTTGGCTATGAGCGTCTGCACAACCCATTCCTGCAGGATGAAATGCCGGTCTGGTGACCGAAGCCAGCATATAAAAAAGGCCGCAAATGCGGCCTTTTGTTTGCCCTGCGCTGAGGTTACAGTACGGCAACAATCGCTTCGCACAGCGGCGCCATGTTGTCGGGCGTCATACCGGCGACGTTTATACGTCCGGACGCCACCGCGTAAATTCCGAACTCTTCACGCAGACGCAGTACCTGCTCTTTGGTCAGGCCGCTGAACGAGAACATCCCGTTTTGCTGAATGATGAAAGAGAAATCGCGGCTGGCGCCTTTTTCCTGCAGGGTATTAACGAACAGCAGACGCATACGCTGGATGCGTTGACGCATGTCGGTCAACTCTTGCTCCCAGATGGCGCGCAGCGCGTCATTGCTGAGAATGGTCGCCACTACCGAGGCGCCGTGAGCGGGCGGGTTTGAGTAGTTCGCGCGGATAACCGACTTCATCTGGCTGAAAGCGCGGTCTACCGCTTCCTGGTCAGCAGCGACCAGCGTACAGGCGCCCACGCGCTCGTTGTACAGGCCGAAGTTTTTCGAGTAGGAGCTGGCAACCAGCAGCTCTTTATGCAGAGCGGCGAAAGCGCGCAGGCCTTCAGCATCTTCTTCCAGGCCGCGGGCAAAGCCCTGGTAGGCAAAGTCAAACAGCGGCAGCCAGCCTTTCTCTACGGAGAGCTGCGCCAGCTGTTGCCACTGCTCCAGCGTCGGATCGATACCGGTTGGGTTATGGCAGCAGCCGTGGAACAGAACCACGTCGCCGGCCTGCGCTTCGTTCAGGCTGGCCAGCAGCCCCTCGAAGTCGAGTTTGTGATTAGCGGCATCGTAGTAGGTGTATTCGCGCACTTCCAGCCCGGCTGAATTGAACACGCTTTTATGGTTCGGCCAACTGGGGTTGCTCACCCAAATACGTTTAACGTCGGTGTTCTTCGCCAGAAAATCGGCGGCGACGCGCAGGCCACCCGTACCGCCGGGCGTTTGCGCGGTGCGGGCGCGTTTATCATTGATAATTGCGCTTCCTTTCCCGAACAGAAGCTCCTGGGTGCAGCGGCCAAATTCCGGAATACCATCGATACCCAGATAATTTTTAGTGGTTTCATTTTCCAGCAGATATTGCTCTGCTTTTTTCACGCTAGTCAGGACCGGTGTTTTACCCGTTTCATCTTTATAAACACCAATTCCAAGATTAATTTTTGTTGGGCGGTCATCGGCACGAAACAGATCGGCCAGGCCCAGAATTGGGTCGGCAGGGGCGGCGGTAATGTTCTCAAACATGACGAGGTTCCATTGTGATTACTGAAGGGAAATCCGCTATCAGGTTAACGGGAGTTATGTTAATTGCCAACCGTTTGCGACAAAAAGCGAGAAGGTTTTTGAAAGTTACGATCTTCCTCTCAGGAAAGCAGAAAAGCAGGACCGAAGTCCTGCTTTTTAGGCATATCACGAAGGGGTGTACTGCAGATTAGAACTGGTAAACGATACCCACTGCGGCCTGGTCGTCGGTCGCAACGCCAGCGGCTTTGGTGTAATCGTTGTCGTTCAGCTGGTTGAATTTATACGCAGCGTAGACGTTCATGTTTTTGTTGAAGTAGTACCAGGTACCCACTTCGACGTATTTAACCAGGTCAGCATCGCCGCCGGAGAAGCCAGCGCGAGAGCGCAGGTCTTTACCTTTAGTCTGTACGTAGCCGATGGACGGACGCAGGCCGAAGTCGAACTGATACTGAACAACGGCTTCGAAGTTCTGAGTTTTGTTAGCGAAGTAGTTGCCTTCGTTTTCCGGCGTCATGTTGTAAGTCTGAGAGTACATGACCGCAGCGTAGACGTTGTTCGCATCATACTTAGCGGAGGTTGCCCATGCTTCAGCTTTATCGCCGTTTTTATCAGCTTTCTGATCGCCAGTACGGCTGGAGTTCGCATAGCCTGCAGACAGCGCAATGCCGTTGTCAAACGCGTAGGTAGCCGCGGTACTGAAGCCGTCGCCGTTTTGTTTCTTCACGTCGCGGTCTTTGTTTTTACCCTGATACTGCAGCGCGAAGCTCAGACCGTCAACCAGACCGAAGAAGTCAGAGTTACGGTAGGTGGCTACGCCGTTGGTACGCGCGGTCATGAAGTTGTCGGTGTAGCTCCAGCCGTCGCCGCCCCATTCAACCAGCATATCGGTTGCCGCTTCAACGTCGTAGATGGCGCCGTAGTTACGACCGTAGTCGAATGAACCGTATTCACCGGCTTTTAAGCCTGCGAAAGCCAGACGAGTTTTGGTGGTCTGTTTACCTTCAACATTGGACGCATCCATGTTGTATTCCCACTGACCGTAGCCGACCAGCTGATCGTTGATCTGGGTTTCGCCTTTCAGGCCGATACGGGCGTAGGTGGTATCATCGCTGCTGGTGTCGCCGTTGGTGGTCCAGACGTGCTCGCCAACCATTTTTCCGTAGAAGTCCAGTTTGTTGCCGTTTTTGTTATAGATTTCTGCAGCGTTAGCTGCACCGGCTACCAGCAGGGCAGGAATTACCGCTGCCAGAATTTTGCGCTTCATCATTATTTATTACCCTCATTTATATTTTTTTATGAACACTTGCCACTGCCGTCAATAAGTTTCGTCAATAAAAATTTACAGAACTATTGATGATAGTTTGGTGTCTGGAGGCATCTTTCCATTCAGAACAACGTTTCGCTAGCCTGAAAATGCTACCAATATCGCATATGAGTAACAAAAGGAAATTCTATGTAACTAAATGTGTATTTTTGGGAACTTTGTGAACTCAATCAACATTCCGCCCCTGTTCGCCGATTAAATCACCTGTCTTTATATATCTATATGAATTAATTATGATTAATTTAGATAAGAGAGGGTTTGTGCATTTTACGTCAGCATTTTGCTTTATTTTTATTCAAATCCTGTCGTTGCAAGTTGTGCTGTGGCTGGTTAAAAAACGAGCAATATAATCAGCATGTTTGCCAATTTATGAACATAAGGTGCGGTTTTAATTAGCGGTCGCTAATGAAATAGTGCGTAACATAATTGTGAATCAGGATGGTTGATGTTTAAGTTTCCTGATATTCGTTAACGTAAATTGACATAAAAAAAGGCCAGCTTGCGCTGGCCCTGGATGAAAATTGCAGAAAAAATCAGAAAGTCGCGTTACGCGGGGTCCGCGGGAACGGAATGACGTCGCGAACGTTCTGCACGCCGGTCACGTAGGCGATAAGGCGCTCAAAGCCCAGACCGAAACCGGAGTGCGGTACGGTGCCGTAACGGCGCAGGTCGCGATACCACCAGTAGTCTTCTTTATTAAGACCCATTTCCGCCATACGCGCGTCAAGCACGTCCAGGCGCTCTTCACGCTGGGAGCCACCGATAATTTCACCGATGCCCGGCGCCAGAACGTCCATTGCGGCGACGGTTTTACCATCTTCGTTAAGGCGCATATAGAACGCCTTGATGTCTTTCGGGTAGTTTTTCACCACCACCGGAGCTTTAAAGTGCTCTTCCGCCAGATAGCGTTCGTGCTCGGAGGAGAGATCCACGCCCCAGTAGACCGGGTTTTCGAACGACTTACCGCAGTTTTCCAGAATGGTGACCGCGTCAGTGTAATCAACCTGGGCAAAATCAGCGGAAACGAAACGCTGCAGGCGGTCGATAGCGTCTTTATCAACGCGTTCGGCAAAGAACTGCATGTCGTCTGCGCGCTCTTCGAGAACGGCTTTGAAGACGTACTTCAGCATCGCTTCCGCCAGACCTGCCACATCGTTCAGGTTAGCAAAGGCGACTTCCGGCTCCAGCATCCAGAACTCCGCCAGGTGACGGCTGGTGTTGGAGTTTTCCGCACGGAAGGTCGGGCCAAAGGTGTAGATTTTGGACAGCGCGCAGGCGTAGGTCTCGCCGTTCAGCTGGCCGGAAACGGTCAGGAACGACTCTTTGCCGAAGAAGTCTTTATCGAAATCGACTTTGCCCTGTTGGTTGCGCGGCAGGTTTTCCAGATCCAGCGTTGACACACGGAACATCTCGCCGGCGCCTTCAGTGTCGGAAGCGGTAATCAGCGGAGTCGAAACCCAGAAGAAGCCCTGCTCGTCGAAGAAACGGTGCAGCGCCTGCGCCAGGGTATGGCGAACGCGCGCCACCGCGCCAATCAGGTTGGTGCGCGGGCGCAGGTGGGCAACTTCACGCAGGTACTCGATGCTATGGCGTTTAGCCGCCATCGGATAAGTATCCGGATCTTCCACCCAGCCGCTGACTTCCACGTGGCTGGCCTGGATTTCAAAGCTCTGGCCCTGGCCCTGAGATGCCACGACTTTACCTGTCACCACGACCGAGCAGCCGGTGGTCAGGCGCAGCACTTCCTGATTGTAATTGGGAAGAGAATTACTAATAACGGCCTGTACAGGATCAAAGCAGGAACCGTCATAGACGGCGAGGAAAGAAAAGCCAGCTTTAGAATCTCGGCGGGTACGCACCCATCCGCGCACGGTGACTTCGCTGTCAACGGCAACGCGGCCCTGGAGTACGTCGGCTACAGGCACAACGCTCATAATAGTCTCTCTTGTTAGTCCAATAGAAAAATCTGTATTCCCCTGCAACAGGGGGATATCTATGTTACCTGTCATCTTCCATCAGACAAGTAGATTTCGCACAAGAAAGGGGGGTTTTAGGAAATAAATAAGGAGATAGCCTACTTTGCTGCGTGAGAGCCTGATATTCAGAGAGATTCGTTCAGCGCGATGATCCCATGCAGGGCGAACGGGGTTCTTAATGCCTGATAACGTCCCGGGGTGATAAGCGGAGGCGAATAAAAACGCGCCCGTTTTGGCGGACGCATTTTGTCTTTATATGACCTAGCTGGCTTTTTTAACCGGCGGTAGATCGAAGGCTTTGCGCAGCGCGCGGACGAAAGCTTTATCGTGACAAATCGTTTTACCCGGGCTATCCGAAAGTTTCGCCACCGGTTTACCGTTGCACTCCACCAGCTTGATAACAATATTGAGCGGCTTCACCTGGGGAATATCGCAGGTTAAACGCGTGCCGATACCGAAGCTCAGATTCACCCACGATGAGAAGTGGCGATAGAGATCAACCGCTTTCGTCAGGTCGAGATTGTCGGAAAATACCAGCACTTTGCTCAGCGGGTCGATGCCCAGCTTTTTGTAGTGGGCGATAGCCTTCTCGCCCCATTCCACCGGGTCGCCGGAGTCGTGGCGCAGCCCCTGATAGCGGGTCGCGAACTCCGGCCCGAAATCGCGCAGAAAAGCGTCCATCGTAATGCAGTCGGTCAGCGCAATCCCCAGCCGATCGGGATACTCTTCCAGCCAGGCAGCGAGAGCCGCGCGCTGGCTGCTCGCCAGGTTCGGGCTGATCTGCTGATGCGCCTGGAACCATTCGTGAGCCTGGGTCCCCATTGGGGTCAAATTCAAACGCCGCGCCAGATCGTAATTGCTGGTACCGGTGAACCAGGATTCTTGCTGAAGACGCTGAACAATCGCCTGCTGCACCTCGCGGGAGAAGCGGCGGCGGGTACCGAAATCCATCAGGCGGAAGCCCGACATATCGATATCAGCAGTGAGGCGGTTAAAGTCAGTCAGCTTATGCTCAAGGGTGTCCAGCGCGAGATCGACGCTGATTTCCGGCGAGCGATAGCGATGTACCAGCTCGCTTATCACCGCCAGCAGCGGAACTTCCCACATAATAACTTCAAGCCAGGGGCCGGAAAGGCGAATATTCAACTTGCCGTTGTCATTGATGACCGTGACCTGGCGCGGGTCGTAGCGGAAGCCGCGTAGCCACTCGAGATAGTCTGGCGCAAAGAAGGGCAGGCTCGACAACCAGTGATATTCATCGTCCTGCAGTCTCAGGTCGCGCATCGTCTCAACCTGCTCGCGAATCGCATCGGCGTAGATGCCGAGCAGATCGTCCCCGCGGCAGCGGAACTCCGCCGCAACCTGTACATCATTGTAGCGGTGGAAGACAGCCTGCTGCATGTGCAGCTTGTAGGCATCCGTATCAAGCAACGAGTGCAGTACAGGAGAAGTGAATTGGGTCATGGTGCGCAGTAGCATCCTCTCACTGGAGCGTTTCCATCAAAACCAAAGCGGTAAAAGGAGGCGGAGTATACCTGTAATACCCGACGCTGTCCCGCGGTGACGGCTGATGGCGACGCTGACGGTCATTTGCGAGGCCTAGTTTAATATATTGAACACGCATCACACCACAAGCTTTGCGCCTGGTCGAGCGCATTTCGTGCCTCTTGTGTTATCAAAATGTAGCAATTTTCATGTTTAGCATTGAAAAGATGAAGATTCTGCATAGCGAGATTTGCGCAACAGGAATAGACTGAGTCGACACTTTACAGGACACGCTAAAGGTTTTTTATGACACAACAGCCCCAAGCCAAATACCGCCACGACTACCGTGAGCCGGAGTATCTGATTAGCGATATCGATTTGACCTTTGACCTGGATGCCGCGAAAACCGTTGTGACGGCTGAGAGCAAGGTCTCCCGCCATGCGGCTACGTCTGATGTGCCATTGCGTCTGGATGGCGAAGACCTGACGTTGGTCTCTCTGCGGATTGATGGTCAGCCGTGGAGCGACTACAAGGAAGAAAATAACCAGCTGGTGATTAGCGGGTTGCCGGAACATTTCACTCTGACCATCGTCAATGAAATCAGCCCGGCGGCGAATACCGCGCTGGAAGGGCTATATCAGTCCGGCGAAGCGCTGTGTACCCAGTGCGAGGCGGAAGGCTTCCGCCACATTACCTGGTATCCGGACCGCCCGGACGTTCTGGCGCGCTTCACCACCAAAATCATCGCCGATAAAGCAAAATACCCGTTTCTGCTCTCCAACGGTAACCGCGTGGCCCAGGGCGAGCTGGAAAATGGCCGTCACTGGATCCAGTGGCAGGACCCGTTCCCAAAACCGTGCTACCTGTTTGCGCTGGTGGCCGGTGATTTTGACGTCCTGCGCGATACCTTCAAAACCCGTTCGGGGCGTGAAGTGGCGCTGGAGCTCTACGTTGACCGCGGTAACCTTGACCGCGCGCCGTGGGCGATGACCTCGCTGCAAAATTCCATGAAGTGGGACGAAACCCGCTTTGGTCTCGAGTACGACCTCGACATCTATATGATTGTCGCCGTCGACTTCTTCAACATGGGCGCCATGGAGAACAAAGGCCTTAACGTCTTTAACTCCAAATACGTACTGGCGCGTACCGATACCGCGACCGATAAAGATTACCTGGATATCGAGCGCGTGATTGGTCATGAATATTTCCATAACTGGACCGGCAATCGCGTGACCTGCCGCGACTGGTTCCAGCTCAGCCTGAAAGAGGGGCTGACCGTTTTCCGCGATCAGGAATTCAGCTCCGACCTCGGCTCGCGCGCGGTGAACCGCATTAATAACGTACGCACCATGCGCGGCCTGCAGTTTGCCGAAGACGCCAGCCCGATGGCGCATCCGATTCGCCCGGATAGCGTGATCGAGATGAACAACTTCTATACCCTGACGGTGTATGAGAAGGGAGCGGAAGTGATCCGCATGCTGCATACCCTGCTGGGCGAAGAAAATTTCCAGAAAGGCATGCAGCTCTATTTTGAGCGCCACGACGGCAGCGCCGCGACCTGCGACGACTTTGTCCAGGCGATGGAAGACGCTTCCAACGTCGATCTGTCCCACTTCCGCCGCTGGTATAGCCAGTCCGGTACGCCGATTGTCACCGTCCATGATGACTACAACCCGGAAACGGAGCAGTACACGCTGACCATCAGCCAGCGCACGCCGCCGACCGCTGAGCAGGCGGAGAAGCTGCCGCTGCATATTCCGTTCGACATCGAGCTGTACGATAACGAAGGCAAGGTAATCCCGATGCAGAAGGGCGGTCACCCGGTGCATCACGTGCTGAACGTCACCCAGGCGGAGCAGACTTTTGTTTTCGACAACGTTTACTTCCAGCCGGTCCCGGCGCTGCTTTGCGAGTTTTCCGCGCCGGTGAAGCTGGAGTACAAATGGAGCGATCAGCAGCTGACCTTCCTGATGCGCCACGCGCGGAATGATTTCTCCCGCTGGGACGCGGCGCAGAGCCTGCTGGCGACCTATATCAAACTCAACGTCAACCGTCACCAGCAGGGGCAGCCGCTGTCTCTGCCGATTCACGTCGCCGATGCGTTCCGCGCGATTCTGCTGGATGAGAAGATCGATCCAGCGCTGGCGGCGGAGATCCTGACGCTGCCTTCAGCGAATGAAATGGCGGAGCTGTTTGCGATTATCGATCCGCTTGCCATCGCGGCGGTGCGCGAAGCGCTGACCCGCACGCTGGCGAAAGAGCTGGCTGACGAGTTCCTGGCGGTTTATAACGCCAACAAGCTCGACGGCTACCGCGTTGAGCATGCCGATATCGGTAAGCGTTCTCTGCGTAATACCTGCCTGCGCTACCTGGCGTTTGGCGATACCGAGCTGGCGGATAAACTGATTAGCGCGCAGTATCACCATGCGGACAATATGACCGACGCGCTGGCGGCGCTGGCCGCAGCCGTAGCGGCCCAGCTGCCGTGCCGCGATGCGCTGATGCAGGAGTATGACGACAAGTGGCACCAGGACGGACTGGTCATGGATAAATGGTTTATCCTGCAGTCCACCAGCCCGGCGGATAACGTCCTGGAGACGGTTCGCGGCCTGTTGCATCATCGCTCGTTCAGCATGGGTAACCCGAACCGCGTCCGTTCTCTGATCGGCGCCTTTGCCGGCAGCAACCCGGCGGCGTTCCATGCAGAAGACGGCAGCGGCTATCAGTTCCTGGTCGAGATGCTGACTGAGCTGAACAGCCGCAACCCGCAGGTGGCTTCGCGTCTGATTGAGCCGCTGATTCGTCTGAAACGCTATGACGAGAAACGTCAGGCGCTGATGCGCGGGGCGCTGGAGCAGCTGAAGGGTCTGGAGAATCTTTCCGGGGATCTGTTCGAGAAAATCAGTAAAGCGCTGGCGTAACGCCAGCGCGAGTCCAAACCTGTAGCCCCGCTAAGCGCAGCGCGAGCGGGGGAACGTCGCAGTCGTTAACCGTGGCTCACTAAGCGTGGCGAGGATTCGTTCTTGCCGCGCTGCATCACCCGATTCAGTACTTCCGCTTCCAGTTCGGCCAGCTTCGCTGAACCCGTGCGTCGCGGACGGGGAATGTCCACCAGCAGATCCAGCCCTATCTTCCCCTCTTCAATCAGCAAAACGCGATCGGCCATCGCCACCGCCTCGCTGACGTCGTGGGTGACCAGCAGAACGGTAAATCCGTGCTCCTGCCACAGCGAGACAATCAGATCCTGCATCTCCAGGCGAGTGAGGGCGTCCAGCGCGCCCAGCGGTTCATCAAGCAGTAATAATCCGGGGCGATGAATTAACGCGCGAGCCAGCGCCACGCGCTGCTTTTGCCCGCCGGAAAGCGCCGCGGGCCATTCACCGGCGCGGTCTTCAAGGCCGACGCTCGCCAGCGCCTTGAGCGCCGCCTCGCGCCACTGCCCCTTCAGCCCGAGGCCGACATTGTCGATCACCGTTTTCCACGGCAGCAGGCGGGAATCCTGGAACATCATCCGGGTATCCTCCTGGATTTGCGCCAGCGGCGTCGAACCCGCCAGCAGCTGCCCGGCGTTGGGTTTTTCCAGCCCGGCGAGCAGCCGCAGCAGGGTGCTTTTACCGCCGCCGCTGCGTCCGACCACCGCGACAAATTGCCCGGTGGGAATATGCAGATCGAGTTCATTCAGAATCGTTTTGCTGCCGTAACGCTTGCTTACGCCGTTTAGCAGTAGCGGGATCCCCGGATTAAGACGCGCGGTTGTCATGCGTTGGCCTCCTGAAGGTGGTAAGCCGGATTCCAGCGCAGCCAGACGCGTTCAAGAAGCTGTGCGCTGAAGTCGGCCAGTTTGCCGAGAATAGCGTAAAGAATAATGGCGACGACCACGACATCGGTCTGCAGAAATTCGCGGGCATTCATCGCCAGATAGCCGATACCGGCGTTAGCCGAGATGGTTTCAGCCACGATCAGCGTTAACCACATCAGGCCGAGCGCAAACCGGATGCCGACCATAATGGAGGGCAGGGCGCCCGGCAGGATCACGTGACGGAACAGAGCAAAACCCGATAAGCCATAGCTGCGGGCCATCTCCACCAGACCCCGGTCAATGTTTCGAATACCGTGCCAGGTGTTGATATAAATCGGGAACATCGTCCCCAGCGCCACGAGGAAAATTTTGGCGCTTTCATCGATGCCGAACCATAAAATCACCAGCGGAATCAGCGCGAGGTGCGGTACGTTGCGCAGCATCTGAATGGAGGTGTCCAGCAGGCGTTCGCCCCAGCGCGACAGGCCGCTGATAAGCCCGAGAACCAGGCCAATGGAACCGCCGATGCTGAAACCAATAAGCGCCCGCCATGAACTGATGGCCAGATGTTGCCAAAGCTCGCCGCTGGCGGAGAGCGTCCAGAAGGCTTTGAGCACCCCTTCCGGTGACGGCAAAATACGGGTAGAGAGCCAACCAACGGAAGAGGCGAATTGCCATACAATCACGCTGCCAACCGGCAAAAGCCAGGGGGCTATGCGGATCAGGAGTTTTTGCGAAAGCGTCGCCATACAGTGTTCCTTTATTCTTTAGCGTTTTGCCTGGTGATGGGCATCAACGCTGAACTTTAAACGTGCTCAACCCGCTGTAAGGTTTTCAGCGCCGGCGCGCGGCTGCTGGGGCGATGCAGCGCCTGCCAGAAGGTTTCCAGCGCCTGGTCGAGGCGGCCCTGCAGATTCGGGGTAAACTGCGGTTTATGCTGATAATCCGTGACCTGGCTATCGTCAGCGAAAACGCCGTGGAGGATCTCCTGGGCTTTCAGCGCGTTGAGTACTGGTTTTAAGGCGTAATCCACCGCCAGCATATGGGCGATGGTTCCGCCGGTAGCCAGCGGCAGAACGATTTTGCCCTCCAGCGCGCGCTCCGGCAGCAGGTCCAGAAGCGTCTTTAACGCGCCGGAAAAAGAGGCCTTATAGACCGGCGTCGCGATGATCAGCCCATCGGCGCCGGCAAGCTGTTCATTTAACGCATGGAGGGCTGGGTTATCAAAGCGAGCGTAGAGCAGGTCTTCCGGAGCGAAATTCTGCAGATGCCAGTGGCAGACCTCGATATCCGCCGCCGAAAGCGTCTCTCTGGCGTATTCCAGAAGCGCGCTGGAGCGGGAAGGGTAGCGCGGGCTGCCCGCAAGTGTGATGACTCGCATACTCTCTCCTTATAACTAAATATTTGCATTTATCTATAATTGATAACATTTAGCCGCAGTGTGACAGAGCGCTTTTATTTCCCTAAATGATTTATCCGGCGTTGGATTGTCAGAAAGTGCATAACGAGCGGGAGAAAAGTAAACGTTTGCGTCGGAGGTAAGATTTTTTGTCGTAGGTCAATTCCCTTTCCGGGGTGGATCGCACATAATACGCCCCCGGTTTGCACACCGGGAATCCAGGAGAGTTCATGTACTACCCCTTCGTTCGTAAAGCCCTTTTTCAGCTCGATCCTGAGCGCGCTCATGAAGTCACTTTTCAACAATTACGCCGTGTTTCGGGTACCCCGCTGGAAATGTTGGTTCGCCAGAAGGTACCGACAAAGCCGGTAACCTGTATGGGGCTCACATTTAAGAACCCGCTGGGCCTGGCTGCCGGGCTGGATAAGAACGGCGAGTGCATTGATGCCCTCGGGGCGATGGGTTTTGGTTCCATTGAAATTGGTACCGTGACGCCGCGTCCACAGCCGGGCAACGATAAGCCAAGGATCTTCCGCCTGGTCGATGCCGAAGGTTTGATCAACCGCATGGGCTTTAATAACCACGGTGTTGATAACCTCGTGGAGAACGTAAAAAAGGCGCATTTTGACGGTATTCTGGGTATTAATATTGGCAAGAATAAAGATACGCCGGTAGAACAAGGCAAAGATGATTATCTGATTTGTATGGAAAAAATCTATGCTTATGCCGGCTATATCGCCATTAATATCTCCTCGCCGAATACCCCAGGCTTGCGTACTTTACAATACGGAGATGCGCTGGACGATTTGCTTTCTGGTATTAAAAATAAGCAACGCGAGCTACAAGAGAAACATCAAAAATATGTTCCTGTGGCCGTAAAGATCGCTCCGGATCTTTCCGTCGAAGAATTGATCCAGGTAGCGGACAGTTTAGTCCGGCATAATATAGATGGCGTCATTGCCACCAATACCACTCTGGATCGATCGCTGGTGCAGGGGATGAAACATTGTGATGAAACCGGTGGCCTTAGCGGACGTCCATTGCAGCTGAAGAGTACGGAAATTATCCGCATGCTGTCTGCGGAATTAAATGGCCGCCTGCCAATTATCGGAGTCGGCGGTATTGACTCGGTGATTGCCGCCCGGGAAAAGATAGCCGCCGGAGCGACGCTGGTGCAGATTTATTCCGGATTTATTTTTAAAGGCCCGCCGCTGATTAAAGAAATTGTTACCCATATCTAATCTTTTCCCCCTCTGATACTCCACCAGGGCTTTATTTATAGCCCTGGTTGTTTTATATTCCTTCATTGTTGCTTATTTAGACATTTTAGTCTTTTCTTAATTTTTGAAATATTCTGTAGCAGTTTACCTGTTTATTACAGACGGAAGTGGAAGAGGACGGGGGTAGAAATGCGGATCAAACCTGACGATAACTGGCGCTGGTATTACGATGAAGAGCATGACCGCATGATGCTCGATCTGGCTAATGGTATGTTATTCAGATCGCGTTTTGCTCGCCGTATGTTGACGCCCGACGCCTTCGCGCCTTCCGGATTTTGCGTTGATGACGCAGCGCTCTATTTTTCATTTGAAGAAAAGTGCCGCGATCTTGAATTATCAAAAGAACAGCGCGCTGAATTAGTACTCAATGCGCTGGTCGCTATTCGTTTTCTCAAGCCGCAAATGCCGAAAAGCTGGCATTTCAACACGCATGAAGAGAGCTGGCAGCCCGGCGTTGGCGATGCCGCCAGCGCATGGCTCAGCGATACCGGCCAGCAGGTGAATCTGCTGGTGGTTGAGCCCGGAGAAAACGCCGCGCTGTGCCTGTTAGCCCAGCCCGGTCTGACGCTTGCCGGGCGGGTGATGCAGCTCGGCGACGTGATTAAAATTATGAACGACAGGCTGCAGCCAGCGCCAGGCGTCGCCAGCTACAGCCTGGGTCAGGCGGTTTAAGGCGCCAGCCTCACCGCGGTTTTCGGCACGCAGCTACAGCATAAAATGGTGCCATCTGCGGCGACCGCGTTTTTCTTCAGCGCGCTGACTTCTCCTTCTTCCAGCCGGATGCGGCAGCTGCCGCAAATCCCAGCCCGGCAGGAGTAAGGAATACGAATTCCCTGTTGTTCCAGCTGCTCCAGCAAGATTTGCTGATTATTACCGGTAAAACTCACTCCCTGCCACGCTATTTCCACCGTCGCGTTCTGCTGCGCTTCAGGTGCCGGCGTAGTATCACTCTCGCCTGCGCCGTAGGCCTTCGCCGGCCCGCGTGCCAGAACTTCTAACGCATCGCCCACGCGGATTACGCCGCTATTTCGCGCGATCAGGTTCTGGCCAAAATCGACATCGCCGTTATCCAGAGCCGTGCGGAAACGCTGCAGCGTGCTTAAGGGCTCCCCGGAAGGATGCTTTTGCCCGCGCTCCGGGCTGACGGTGGTCAATACGCAGCGGCTGCACGGTTTGACGACATCAAAAATGACCTCGCCAATGCGCACCACTTTCCACGTATCTTCTTCCCAGGCGGCCGCGCCGGTCACCAGCAGATTTGGGCGAAATTGTTCTATGCTTACGCTGGCCGGACAGCGATTTTGCAAATCGCGCAGCGAGGCCTCATTGGCCAGCAGATAGGGAAAACCGTCGGCAAAAGAGAGGGGGACGGCATCGTGACGTTTTACCCTGCGGCTAAGCGCTGGCCCCAGCCAGCGGAGCTGAACGCTGCGGTTGAAGAACCCGCTTAGCCACTGGTTCACTCGGTCCGGGGCAATCAGGGCGGTAAAATAGTTGCCCCAGACTTCGGTCGGCTCCTGCTGTACGGAGAAATCGCTGAAGCGCACCATCGCGCTGCTGCCGTCCGGCGCGGTCAGATGCAGACCATCATGGAGCGGCGCGGGAATAAATTTGACCATTTGCGGAAACTGACGGGCGGTAATGAAGGTGCCATCGGTTTCCGTCACCATAAATATACGATCGAAGGCCAGCCCGCTGCTGTCTGCATAAGCGTGGCTGAGCCCCATTCCCCGCATCGATTTGACGGGATGAATGAAAAGTCGCGAAAGGGTTACCATACGCTGCCCCTGGCTTTAAAAATAAGCCTTTAACTTTATGACATGAGGCGCATATTGGCTATAATGCGCACCAATTTTCTTTTAGTAAAAGTGACGATATGAATTCTCTGTTTGCCAGTACGGCTCGTGGGCTGGAAGAGCTGTTAAAAACTGAACTGGAAGGGCTGGGCGCGGTGGACTGCCAGTTGGTCCAGGGCGGGGTCCATTTTCAGGGAGATACGCGGCTGCTGTATCAAAGCCTGATGTGGAGCCGGCTGGCTTCGCGGATTATGCTGCCGCTGGGGCAGTGCAGCGTATATAGCGACCTGGATCTGTACCTTGGCGTACAGGCCATTCCATGGACGGAGATTTTCACTCAGGATGCCACTTTTGCCGTGCACTTTAGCGGGCTGAACGAAGAGATCCGCAACAGCCAGTACGGGGCGTTGAAGGTGAAAGACGCCATCGTCGACAGCTTTACGCGTAAGAATCTGCCGCGTCCCAACGTCGATCGCGAAAATCCCGAACTGCGTATTAACGTCTGGCTGAATAAAGAGACCGCGCATATCTCCCTGGATCTTAGCGGCGAGGGGCTGCACCTGCGCGGCTACCGCGACGGTACCGGTATGGCGCCAATCAAAGAAAACCTGGCTGCGGCGATAGTGATGCGTTCCGGCTGGGCTGCCGGCACGCCGCTGCTCGATCCCATGTGCGGTTCCGGTACGCTGCTGATTGAAGCGGCGATGCTTGCTACCGATCGTGCGCCGGGTTTACACCGCGGCCATTGGGGTTTCGGCGGCTGGGCGCAGCATGACGATGCTATCTGGAAAGAGGTGAAGTCCGAAGCGCAAACCCGCGCCCGTCAGGGGCTGGCGGCGTATGAGTCGCGCTTTTACGGTTCCGACGTTGACGCCCGCGTCATCGAACGCGCGCAGCGCAACGCCCGCCGCGCCGGTATTGGCGAACTGATTACCTTCGAAGTGAAAGACGTTGCCCAGCTTAGTAACCCACTGCCGAAGGGCCCTTACGGCACGGTGATAAGCAACCCGCCGTACGGCGAGCGTCTGGAGAGTGAACCGGCGCTGATTGCCCTGCATAGCCTGCTGGGGCGGATCATGAAAAATCAGTTTGGCGGCTGGAACCTGTCGCTGTTTAGCGCCTCGCCGGATCTGCTGAGCTGCCTGCAGCTGCGCGCTGATAAGCAGTTTAAAGCGAAAAATGGACCGCTCGACTGCGTCCAGAAGAACTATCATCTTGCAGAAAACGAAGGCGGCAAAACCGCGATGCTGGCGGAAGATTTCGCCAACCGTCTGCGTAAGAACCTGAAAAAATATGAGAAGTGGGCGCGTCAGGAAGGCATTGAATGCTATCGCCTGTATGATGCCGACCTCCCGGAGTACAACGTCGCTATCGACCGCTACGCCGACTGGGTGGTGGTGCAGGAGTATGCGCCGCCGAAAACCGTTGACGCGCACAAGGCTCGCCAGCGCCTGTTTGATATTATCGCCGCCACCATTGCCGTACTGGGGATTGCGCCGAACAAGCTGGTGCTGAAAACCCGCGAACGGCAGAAAGGGAAAAACCAGTATCAGAAAATGGGTGAAAAAGGTGAGTTCATTGAGGTGCAGGAGTATAACGCACGTCTGTGGGTAAACCTGACCGACTACCTGGATACCGGGCTGTTCCTCGACCACCGTATTGCTCGCCGCATGCTGGGCCAGATGAGCAAAGGCAAAGATTTCCTCAACCTTTTCTCCTACACCGGTAGCGCCAGCGTCCACGCCGGCCTTGGCGGCGCGCGTTCCACGACGACGGTCGATATGTCCCGTACCTATCTTGAATGGGCTGAACGTAACCTGCGCCTCAATGGCTTAACCGGCCGCGCGCATCGCCTGATGCAGGCTGATGTGTTGGGCTGGCTGCGGGAGACCACCGAACAGTTTGATCTGATCTTTATCGATCCGCCAACCTTCTCCAACTCCAAGCGTATGGATGATGCGTTTGACGTTCAGCGCGACCATTTGCGCCTGATGACCGATTTAAAACGTCTGCTGCGTAAAGGCGGCACGATTATGTTCTCGAACAACAAACGCGGTTTCCGTATGGATCATGACGGGCTGGCGCAGCTGGGCCTGAAGGCGCAGGAGATTACGCAAAAAACGCTGTCTCAGGATTTTGCCCGCAACCGTCAGATTCACAACTGCTGGCTGATTACCGCAGCCTGAAAGGAATAAAGAATGTCTTTAATTAGTATGCACGGCGCCTGGCTCTCTTTCAGCGATGCGCCGCTGCTGGATAATGCTGAACTGCATATCGAAGATAACGAACGCGTCTGCCTGGTAGGGCGCAACGGTGCGGGTAAATCGACCCTGATGAAGATCCTCAATCGTGAACAGGGTCTTGATGACGGGCGCATTATCTATGAACTGGATCTGGTTGTGGCGCGTCTACAGCAGGATCCGCCGCGTAATGTTACCGGAACCGTCTATGACTTTGTGGCGGAAGGTATTGCTGAACAAGCGGCATACCTCAAGGGTTATCACGATGTTTCGCAGCTGGTGATGACCGACCCGAGCGACAAGAATCTGAACGAACTGGCGCGCCTTCAGGAACAACTGGATAATTTAGGGCTGTGGCAGCTCGATAGCCGCATTAATGAAGTGCTGGAACAGCTGAATCTGGATCCTAACGCCGAGCTTTCCTCGCTGTCCGGCGGCTGGCTGCGTAAAGCGGCCCTCGGCCGCGCGCTGGTCAGCGGGCCGCGCGTGCTGCTGCTCGATGAACCGACCAACCACCTCGATATTGAAACTATCGACTGGCTGGAAGGTTTCCTGAAGATGTTCAAAGGCACCATTATTTTTATTTCGCACGACCGTTCCTTTATTCGCAACATGGCGACGCGAATTGTCGATCTCGATCGCGGTAAGCTGGTGACCTATCCGGGGAACTACGATCAATATCTGCTGGATAAAGAAGAAGCGCTGCGCGTGGAAGAGTTACAGAACGCGGAGTTCGATCGCAAGCTGGCGCAGGAAGAAGTGTGGATCCGTCAGGGGATCAAAGCGCGTCGCACCCGTAACGAAGGGCGCGTGCGGGCGTTGAAAGCCATGCGCCGCGAGCGCGGTGAGCGCCGTGAAGTGATGGGCAGCGCGAAGATGCAGGTGGAAGAGGCCGCGCGTTCGGGCAAGATTGTGTTCGAAATGGAGAACGTCAACTACCAGGTTGATGGCAAGGTGCTGGTTAAAGACTTCACCGCCCAAATCCAGCGCGGTGACAAAATTGCGCTGATTGGCCCGAACGGCTGCGGCAAAACTACGCTGCTGAAGCTGATGCTCGGTCAGCTGCAGGCGGATAGCGGACGTATTCATGTGGGTACCAAGCTGGAAGTGGCTTACTTCGACCAGCACCGCGCGGAACTTGATCCGGATAAAACGGTGATGGACAACCTCGCGGAAGGTAAACAGGAAGTGATGGTGAACGGCAAGCCGCGCCACGTCCTGGGCTATCTGCAGGACTTTATGTTCCATCCGAAACGCGCGATGACGCCGGTGCGGGCACTGTCGGGCGGGGAGCGTAACCGCCTGCTGCTGGCGCGCCTGTTCCTCAAGCCCAGCAACCTGTTGATACTCGATGAACCGACAAACGATCTGGATGTCGAAACCCTGGAGCTGCTGGAAGAGCTTGTCGACGGTTATCAGGGAACCGTGATGCTGGTTAGCCACGACCGTCAGTTTGTGGATAACACGGTAACGGAGTGTTGGATCTTCGAAGGCGCGGGGCAAATTGGCCAATACGTGGGCGGCTATCATGACGCACGCGGTCAGCAGGCGCAGTATCTGGCGAAAAAACAGCCGGTTTCTAAAAAGACAGTTGAAGTTGCTCAACCGAAAGCAGAAAGTGTCAAACGCGCTGCCAGCAAACTAAGCTATAACCTGCAGCGCGAGCTGGAACAGCTGCCGCAAAAACTGGAAGAACTGGAAGCCCAGCTGCAGAATTTGCAGGAGCAGGTTGCCGACCCTTCTTTCTTTGGTCAGTCGCATGACCATACGCAGCAGGTGCTCGCACAGCTGAGTGAAGCGGAGCAGGCGCTGGAAACCGCCTTCGAACGCTGGGAATATCTCGAAGGTTTAAAAAACGGCGCATAAGCTGAGGAGTTTTCATGTGCGATCATCATCATGCTGCGCGGCATATCCTGTGTCGACAATGTGATCTGCTGGTGGCTTTGCCGCAGCTGGAGCATCGCCAGAAAGCTACGTGTCCGCGTTGCGGAACGACATTGACAACGTCATGGGACGCGCCCCGGCAGCGTCCCACAGCCTACGCGCTGGTCGCGTTGTTCATGCTGCTGCTGGCCAATCTGTTCCCCTTCATCTATATGAAGGTTGGAGGGATCAGCAGCGAAATCGAGCTGCTGGAAATTCCGAACGTGCTGTTTAGCGAGGATTACGCCAGCCTCGGTACCTTCTTTTTACTTTTCGTCCAGCTGGTGCCGGCTTTCTGCCTGGTCACCATACTGCTGCTGGTCAATCGGGTGAGCATGCCTTCCGGGCTAAAGGCGTTTCTGGCGCGGATCCTGTTTCACCTTAAAACCTGGGGGATGGCGGAAATCTTTCTCGCCGGGGTGCTGGTCAGTTTCGTTAAGCTGATGGCCTACGGCGATATCGGCATCGGCCTGAGCTTCGTTCCCTGGTGTATGTTCTGCCTGTTACAGCTGAGGACGTTCCAGTGCGTGGATCGCCGCTGGTTATGGGATGATATTGCACCAATGCCGGCGATTACACAGCCGCTGAAAGTCGGCGTCTCCGGCCTGCGTCAGGGGCTACGCTCGTGCTCATGCTGCACGGCGGTTTTGCCCGTCGATGAGGCCGTTTGTCCGCGCTGTCGGACAAGGGGAACCGCCCGGCGTAAAAACAGCCTGCAGTGGACGCTTGCGCTGTTGGTGACTTCGCTGATCCTCTATATGCCCGCCAATATTCTGCCAATCATGATTACCGACCTGCTGGGCGATAAAATGCCTTCCACGATTATGGCGGGGGTGATCCTGCTGTGGAGCGAAGGATCGTATCCGGTGGCGATGGTGATCTTTATTGCCAGTATTATGGTGCCGACGTTAAAAATGATCGCCATTGGCTGGCTATGCTGGAACGCCAGCGGCAAGGGAGCGCGCGACTCGGAGCGCATGCATCTGATTTATGAAGTCGTCGAGTTTGTTGGCCGCTGGTCAATGATTGATGTGTTTGTTATCGCAGTCCTCTCCGCTCTGGTTCGCATCGGTGGATTAATGAATATCTATCCGGCGATAGGAGCAGTGATGTTTGCGCTGGTCGTAGTAATGACAATGTTTTCGGCCATGACCTTTGACCCGCGTTTATTGTGGGATCGTGAGCCAGATTCAAGCCATGAGGAAAGACTGCAGCATGGAAAATAAGAGCGGAGAAGCGAAAGTGCAAAAGGTGAAGAACTGGTCACCGGTGTGGATCTTCCCGATAGTCACGGCGCTGATTGGCGCATGGATTCTCTTTTATCACTATAGCCACCAGGGGCCGGAAGTGACCCTGATAACCACTAACGCAGAAGGTATTGAAGGGGGCAAAACCCGGATAAAAAGCCGCAGCGTTGACGTCGGCGTGATTGAAAGCGCGACGCTGACGGACGACCTGACCCACGTGGAGATTAAAGCGCGGCTGAATTCAGGTATGGAAAAACTGCTGCATCAGGATTCGGTTTTTTGGGTGGTTAAACCGCAGGTCGGCCGTGAAGGGATTAGCGGTCTGGGAACGCTGTTATCCGGCGCCTATATCGAACTGCAGCCGGGAAGCAAAGGCTCTGTTCCTGCGCAGTATCCGCTGCTGGATTCACCGCCGCTGGCCTCCCCTGATGCTAAAGGTATTCGCATTCTGCTGGAAAGCAGCAAAGCGGGGCAGCTTTCACCCGGCGATCCGGTGCTTTTCCGCGGCTACCGCGTAGGTTCAGTTGAAACCAGCACCTTCGATGCGCAAAAACGCAATATTACCTATCAGCTGTTTATTAGCGCGCCTAACGATCGGCTGGTCACCAATAACGTGCGCTTCTGGAAAGATAGCGGTATTGCGGTGGATCTGACTGCTGCGGGTATGCGCGTTGAGATGGGATCGCTGTCGACGCTGTTTGGCGGCGGCGTCAGCTTTGATATTCCCGAAGGGCTACCGTTAGGTGAACCGGTGGCGAATAAAACAGAATATCATCTGTTTGACGATCAACGCAGCATCCAGGATTCGGTGTTTACCCAGCATATTGACTACGTGATGTTCTTTAAAGATTCGATTCGCGGTTTGCAGCCCGGCGCGCCGGTTGAATTCCGCGGTATCCGTCTGGGGACCGTCGGCAAGGTGCCGTTCTTTATCCCAGGCCTGAAGCAGAACATCAACGACGATTACCGTATCCCGGTAGAAGTACGGATTGAACCGGAACGTCTGATCAATCAGTTAGGCGCCGATCCTGACATTCGTAAGCATATCGATGATCTAATGAATCGCGGGCTGCGCGGTTCGCTTAAAACCGGAAACCTGGTCACCGGGGCGCTGTATATCGATCTCGACTTCTACCCGAAAGCCCCTCCGCGCGGCAAGATGCAGGAGTTTGGCGGTTATCCGATTATTCCAACCGTGAGCGGTGGCCTGGCGCAGATCCAGCAGCGCCTGATGGACGCGCTGGATAAAATTAACAATCTGCCAATTAACCCGCTGCTGGAGCAGGCAACCAGTACGCTGGCGCAAAGTGAAAAAACGATGCAGCACGTACAGGCGACGCTGGACAGTCTGAACAAGATAACGTCAAGTCAGTCGATGCAGCAGCTACCGGGCGATATGCAGAATACGTTGCGCGAGCTTAATCGTAGTATGCAGGGCTTCCAGCCGGGATCTGCGGCATACAATAAGATGGTTGCGGATATGCAGCGTCTCGATCAGGTTCTTCGTGAACTGCAGCCGGTACTGAAAACGCTCAATGATAAGAGCAATGCGCTGGTATTTGAGGCGAAGGATAAAAAAGATCCGCAGCCGAAGGGAGCGAAATAATGAAGAAATGGCTAATAGCGGCGGCGGTATGCGCGCTGACGGCATGCAGCAGCGGCGGTGAGAGTAAAACTTACTATCAGCTTCCCGTGGCGCAGGGTGGCGCGCAAAGCGCCGCCCACCAAAGCAAAAACTTGCTTTGGGTCGAGCAGGTGAGCATTCCGGATTATCTTGCCGGTAACGGGGTGGTCTACCAGACCACCGATGTTCAGTATGTGATTGCGAATAACAATTTGTGGGCGAGCCCGCTCGATCAGCAGCTGAAAACGACGCTGGTGGCGAACCTTAGCAACCAGCTTCCGGGTTGGGTGGTTGCCTCTCAACCGCTGGGGAGCGAGCAGGATACGCTGAACGTGTCCGTCAGCGGTTTTCACGGCCGTTACGATGGCCGGGTCATCGTTAGCGGCGAGTGGCTGCTGAAGCATCAGGGGCAGCTGATTAAGCGGCCGTTCCATATTGAGCTTAAGCAACAAGAGGATGGTTACGACGCGATGGTGAAAACGCTCGCGCAGGCCTGGACCCAGGAAGCGACGGCGATTGCCAGCGAGATTAACCGCTTGCCATAAGTAAAATTAATAAGAATAAAAGCCGCTGCGACAGTGAAAATCGCAGCGGCTTTTTTATTTGTCTCATCAGTTTGTTACTTGTGCTGGTTCACAGTTTTTGTACAAACGAAGTTTCATGTAGCTCACAAATATGACAATGGCGTGAATTTTGCGCATTGACGCTATCCCCGATTCGCGGTATTCGTTAACCGTGGTTGCGTATTTAGTGACCATTGTTTTCTTTTCCACCAGATCAAAGTATGAGGGAAACGAGGCATGAAGAGACAAAAACGAGATCGCCTGGAGCGGGCACATCAGCGTGGGTACCAGGCCGGTATTACCGGAAGGTCTAAGGAAATGTGTCCTTACCAGACCTTAAACCAAAGGTCTTATTGGCTAGGAGGCTGGCGAGAGGCCATGGAGGACAGGGTACAAATTGCCTGACTGTCTCTTTAAAAAGAAGCCTCCGCTGCGCGGGGGCTTCGCCTTTTCTAACGCGTGATGTTTATCAGAACGCGGAAGTGTCCTGGAACAGGCCCACTTTCAGATCGGTTGCGGTGTAAATCAAACGACCGTCAACCAGCACTTCTCCATCCGCCAGCCCCATAATCAAACGACGGTTTATCACGCGTTTGAAGTGAATACGGTAGGTCACTTTCTTCGCCGTTGGCAGTATCTGACCGGTGAGCTTCACTTCGCCCACGCCTAATGCACGTCCTTTACCTTCGCCGCCTAACCAGCCCAGGTAGAAGCCAACCAGCTGCCACATGGCATCCAGGCCCAGACAGCCCGGCATCACCGGGTCACCAATGAAATGGCAACCGAAGAACCACAGGTCCGGGTTAATATCGAGTTCTGCCTCAACATAACCTTTGTCATAGTTACCACCGGTTTCGGTCATTTTGATGACGCGGTCCATCATCAGCATACTTGGCGCCGGCAGCTGTGGGCCTTTGGCGCCAAAGAGTTCACCACGACCAGAGGCAAGAAGGTCTTCTTTTGTATAGGATTCGCGTTTATCTACCATGTTTTCAGTAAGCCTTATTTTGAGTTCGGGACGCAGGATAGCTAACACGTGTACGCTGAACAAGTCCGATCAGTTCGAACCTGAACCGCCTAACCAGCGTAGCGGCCACGGAAAGCGATGACGACTCTCTTGCTGTGTCGCCTGCGCAATTCGTTCCTGAATGGTTTGCCGTAACGTTTGTCCTTCGCCGTCCCAGAGTAGCTGGGTCAGAATGGGCAGCGCTTCCGTCACGTCATCGACTGCCCAGATAAAGAACTGCTCATCCGCAACGGCCTGTTGCAGTTCCTGCGCCAGGCTCAGGTGACGAACGTTGGCGGAGGGAATGATGACTCCCTGTTTACCGGTCAGCCCACGCTGCTGGCAAATAGCAAAGAAGCCCTCAATTTTCTCGTTAAGCCCGCCAACCGGCTGTACGCGACCAAACTGATCGACAGAACCGGTAATGGCGATGCTCTGATTAATCGGCACATTGGCCAGCGAGCTGATCAGCGCGCACAGTTCGGCCATGGAGGCGCTATCGCCATCCACTTCGCTGTAGGACTGCTCGAAGGTCAGGGAGGCGGTGAAGGGGAGCTGTTGTTCGAGCTCCAGCTCGGACATCAGAAACGCCTGCATGATCATCATGCCTTTTGCATGAATGTTGCCACCGAGCTCGGCCTTACGCTCAACGTCAATAAATTCGCCGTCGCCGATATGTACGACGCAGCTAATACGTGAAGGCTCGCCAAACGCACGCGGATGGCCCGGAAACTCAATGACGGAGAGTGCGTTGATTTGTCCGACGCATTCGCCTTCGGTCTCGATCAGGATTTGCTCCTGCAGTATTTCATCCTGGATGCGTTCAGCAAGGTAGCCTTCGCGCCACAAACGACGCTCCAGCATGGTTTGCATCTCTTCAGCGCTAATCTCTTCACCTTCACAGAACGCGGCGGCTTCGCGAAGCTGGCGAGCAATCCAGAGCACGCACAGCGGCAAGGTTTCCTGATCGCCTGTATAACGCGCACCTTCCTGGATCAGCAGCGGCCAGGCGTTAGCTGACAGCCCCGGGAGCTCGAGCAGCTGAGCATTTTGCCAGACCCACTGGCACCACTGCTTCAGCGTATCGGCGTCAGCGATTTGCAGATTATCTTCATATTCGCTGTAGATAGCCTGCGCAGAAAGCTCGGGTTCCATCTCCTGAAAATCAGCAAGAGATTCCCGCTCGCCGACCAGGATAACTTTCAAACTCAGGGGCATAGAGGGAATGCTGACCGGAAGAGGGCGAGACTCATCGAATGATAACCAGTCAAAACGCTGGCGGGTTACCATATTTTTCAGCCGCATCCACAGCAGGGGCTGTGCCAGTAATGCACGGAGGGAGAGAATTAATACCCCGCCGTTAGCGCGATGGACCAGACCGGGTTGTAACGTGATTTCACCATTAAACTGGCGCACGCAGCCAAAAAGCTGCTCTGCTTCGATCCAGTCCGCAGCTTCAACCGGCGCAACGCTGGCGAAATTATCTTCAGCCGTTTGCGCCGGGGAGAGCGAGATTTTTCCGCCATCAACCTGATAGCGAACGCCACAGAGCGTTTGTGCCGGTTGGTGTAAAGTACGGGTTTCGTTAGCCAGCCACTGCAGGTACTCCGGCTCTTCCGGAATTTTAACCAGCATAAACGGCGAAATGGCTGGAGTGACCAGGAGCTGCTCCAGGCCATAGAAGAGTCGGGGTTGCAGTTCGCCTGAGAGCGATGTCTCTGCGTGAGCTAAGTCGGCTTGTGCAAACAGCGCCTGATAACTTTCCGTATCAGGAGCGAGGTCGTTTCGGGTAAGTTTCGTAATGGTCAAAGTCGCTGTTTTTTAGTCAGATGTAAAACGCGCGATTATACATTATGCGGCGTCCGAGCACACGAGGGATTGCGATTGTCGCGGTGATAACGAATCTACCAACATCACGAAAGATCATTTATTCTCAGCACATCAGGAAAAAACTGATATCCTGAAATGAGTTACACGGTCACATTGAGATCGCAATGAAATATCAACAACTGGAAAATCTTGAAAGCGGCTGGAAATGGACTTATCTGGTAAAAAAGCACCGGGAAGGTGAGCTTATTACCCGCTACATTGAAGCCAGCGCTGCGCAAGCCGCCGTCGATTTATTACTGACGCTCGAAAATGAACCCGTGCTGGTGAATACCTGGATTGAGCAGCATATCAATCCGGCGCTGGTGAACCGCATGAAGCAGACTATCCGCGCCCGACGTAAGCGTCATTTTAACGCGGAGCATCAGCATACGCGTAAAAAGTCTATCGACCTGGAGTTCATGGTCTGGCAGCGTCTGGCGGGTCTGGCGCAAAGACGGGGTAAAACGCTGTCTGAAACCATTGTGCAGTTGATTGAGGATGCTGAGCATAAAGAGAAGTATGCCAGCAAGATGTCCAGCCTGAAGCATGATTTGCAGGTACTGTTAGGTAAAGAGTAGCGATGCAAGCATCGGGATATATCGGTGCGCTGCTGCTTTTTGATAGCGGAATTTAAGATAAAAAAAACCCCGCATCGCGGGGTTTTTTATTAACGAGATAACTTAAGCCTGCGGCTGAGTTACAACGTCTTTGTAGCCTTTAACTTCGATTTCTACGCGACGGTCCGGCGCCAGGCAGTCGATCAGAGCTGCGCGAGCTTTCACGTTGTCACAGGTGTTGCCAGTAACCGGGTTGGATTCGCCCATACCGCGAGCAGAGATTTTGCTAGCCGGGATACCTTTGGATACCAGGTAATCAACAACGGACTGAGCACGTTTCTCAGACAGCTGCTGGTTGTAGGCATCAGAACCGATACGGTCGGTGTAGCCCAGAACAACTGCGGAACCGTCTTTCGGATCCATGTTGCTCAGCTGGGTGTACAGCTGATCCAGAGCCTGCTGGCCTTCTGGTTTCAGAGTAGATTTGTTGAAGTTGAACAGAACGTCAGACTTCAGGGTGAAGTGCTTGGTAGTCACTTCTGGAGCCGGAGCCGGCGCCGGAGCTACAACCGGAGCAACGTCGTCCTGACCGAAGCGGTAGGATACGCCCAGGCTCAGCATGCCGTTATCAGGACGGGTACCAACGGTGCCAGCGTCGCCGATGTTGTTAACCCACTGGTATTCCAGACGGGTTGCGATGTCACGAGTAACAGCCCACTCTAAGCCGCCCGCGAATACCGGGGAGACGCCAGTGTCGTGTTCGCTACGGGAAACGCCGGTAGAAGCGTAGTTACCTTTGGAGTCAGCGCGCCAAACCATACCACCCAGACGGGTATAGATATCCAGATCGTCAGTGATCGGGTAACCCAGTTTAGCAGTCAGCTGAACGCCCTGAGCTTTGAAAGCGCCGTTGTCAACGCTGCCTTTGTAAGCCATACGGCCCAGCCAGTCGTAACCCATTTCAAAACCGAGGTACGGGTTAACCTGGTAACCACCAAACGCACCAGCACCCAGCTGATCGTTACGGGTCGGGCCGTTGTTGCCCTGGAAACCGTTACCGTAGAAACCGGTGTCGTGATACTGGGACCAGCCCAGTTTAGCACCTGCGTACCAGGTGTTATCTTTCGGAGCGGCCTGCGCTACGGTAGCGAAGCCAGCCAGTGCCACTGCAATCGCGATAGCTGTCTTTTTCATTTTTTGCGCCTCATTATCATCCAAAATTCGCCATGAAGGTTCAGAAGACCTCACGGTTAAATCCTTCACCCGGGGCGTGACTTGTTGTTAACTATGCTGATACATGCAGCGTAAGCCGATCACCCCTGGCGATGTAAAGTCTACAACTTAGTTCGAAACTTACAAGTGTGAACTCCGTCAGGCATATGAAAAAAAAGGGTTGTGTACGCTATGTTTAACCAATACGGTTGAACTTAATCGAGGCAAAAAAAGTCGCGAAGCCGCATCAGACAAGCATTTTAACAAAAATGCCGTTCAAGAAAGCCCATCTCGCGCCAGGGCAAAAAAAATTCCAGGATTAATCCTAAACTCGGTTAATGATACAGGTTTGAGTGAATTTTTAGCCCAGAAAGTTGTCTGCCTGGCTGATTGGTATTTCTTACCGGACGCATGATAAAGCCCATCGCGTGACCCTCTTCTGCAGCGGCAACCAGGCGTTCATGTTCCTCAATGTTCAGTTCTTCTGATAGCCAGCCAATAACGACGCTATAATTTCCCGTGCGCAGTGAGCGAACCATGGATTCCAGGGTGTTAGCGGGGGAGAGCTGGCTGATCTGCATCACCTTCGACAGCGGCAAACCGGACGACTGCACCCATTCGCGGCTCAGCTTCTGTTGTGGCGTCAGCCAGAGCTGCCAGCGCGATTGCTGCCCAAGCTGTTGTAATAAAGGAAGCAATAGTAGCTGCGTCATCATGGGCTGGTCTTCTCGATAGACTATTTCACTGATCAGCCCATTAGCTGGCTGTTCGGCAGCGTCATGAGAGCGACGACGTACTGAAGTAGAAGTCAGTGGTGAACGATTTGCGTGAGCTGATGTAAACATAGTCTATCCCGCCTGTGGGTTACTGTATGCATATACAGTATATGCGGCAGGGTGAAAGATCAACCCTATTTTCTCTGTTGCTGGATGAAATTTGTACGTCGCCGGGAGTGAACCCGAACCGGTCGCATCGGATGTCCGCGCGTACACAATGTGAATTCATGGTTGTCGCGCTTTCTTGCTGGCTAAATTCTTCTCATAAATGATGGCATTAACGGTCTATGAGCGAACAGGGATGCCCTGCTCTCTGTACGCTACTGTGATGAATATTAATTAAGCATTTTATCTTTCCCGCGTTTAACTTCATCAAATGACTATTTTCTGAAAGCGGCTCGCAAAAAAACACGCTGATTAAAATGAACAGATAATTCATGTTGCCGCATGAAGAGAAGTCACTTATTTTCTCTTTTAACGGATCCGTTAGCACATTTATGTCTTATTTACATGATTAACAAAGGAATAATCATGAAGAAACTTATATGTCTTAGGATCCATCAGTTTCGGGCATGTTTGTCTCCATTAGGAAAAATAAGCTGTCGGCCCTTATTTGGTGGCTATAGCCTGGCGATAGATAATACCGTGTTTGCCATGATGGCTGAGGGAGAAATCTATCTTCGGGTTTGCGAGCAGAGCGCGGAGTACCGCGTGGCGCATAAAAACCCGCTGTTGAAGATGCAGAAGAATGGTCGTCTGGTCGCGCTGAAGTATTATCATATTGATGAGGAACTTTGGCGGGATAGCAAAATGCTTTTTCATTTATCGGCGCTGTCATTACAGAGCGCGCGTCATGAAAAACATCGGCAGCGACATTCCGGAAGATTAAAAAATTTGCCAAATATCAGTTTTCATATGGAACTACAGCTGATTAATTCAGGCATTACGGATGAATTAATGCTGCGTAAGATTGGGGCCAAAGAAGCCTGGTTGAGGTTACGAAAAATAAATAAAGCGCTAACGGTGAATATTCTTTATTCCTTACAGGGGGCTATTGAAGGCGTCCACGCGGCCACGCTCCCGACGCAGCAGCGTCAGGAGCTTGAGAAGTGGGCAACGGAACAGATGCGGGAGAGTGAGAGCTATTCAGGTTGAATCTCAACCTGTCGCTGTAGCCGGCAAATCTCTGGCAGCAGCGCCAGTAGCAGCCCGATTTGTTGAAGCACTAACGGCTCTTTGCTATCGGCACGAGGTTCAAGATGCTGTATCCGGGTTTGCAGGCTTGTTAGAGCTTGCTGTACCCGCTGTTCATCGGCCGGTGAGTGGTGCAGCGCGTCATCAACATAACAAACGGCATCGTCCAGCAGCGCCAGGATATCTGGCGTTGTCAGCTTTTCCCTGTGTGCGCCCAGGGCGGAGATATAGCTGGTAAAAGTGTGGTTCAGGCATAACAACCGAAAAGCGGTTTCCCGCATTTGCGAGCCCGCTCTGGGTTCCGTTGATAAGTTTGATACAACGGATGCCAGCTCACCGTCCCTGCTGTGCGCCGCTCTTCGCGCAATACGATAGGCAAGACGGTTGTCGCGCCCCTGATGATATTGCTCGAGTATGGCATCTAAATATCGGCAGTTGGCATTGATTGCTTGTTCAAGTACTCGGGGCAGGTTGCGGAATTTCCAGTCTGGCCAAATAAAGCTGACTGCGGCCCAGGCGATAGCGCAGCCGATCAGCGTATCAAATATACGCGGTAGGGCGACTTCAAAACCTTCCCCCAGGAGGTTAAAGCACAGCAAAACCAGAAGGGTAATGAACATGGTCGCATGGGCGTACTGTACATTACGGAACGCGAAGAACAGCACGCCGGTCAGGACAATTAAAAGCAGCTGGCCTTCGACAGAAGGGACGAGAAGCAGCACCGGCAGGCCTATCGCTACGCCGATGAGCGTACCGATTATCCTTAACGCCAGCCGGTGACGAGTGGCGTTATAGTTTGGCTGGCATACGAACAGGCTGGTCAGCAATATCCAGTAACCGTGGTTCAGTCCGGTTAACTGGATAAATGCATAACCTGCGCACAGGACTAATGACATTCGAACCGCATGGCGAAACAGAGCTGACTCTGGGGCCATATTACTGCGCAGGCGCAGCCAGATATCGCTGAAACTGCCAGGTTGGTCGTCGGCTAACAGGTTTTCCGTGTTGTGACTGGACTGTACAGTCGTCTGGACGGATTCAATTGTCGCCAGCTGGGCGTCAATGGCGCGTAAGTTATTAAGCAAAAATCCCAACGCCTTTATCTGTTCTGCCGGTGCGCCGCTGGCTTTTACGCGATCGAGCGCGGCGTCAAGATGCATAAAAGCGCGCTCAAAGTGAGTGTCATGAAGGTAGGGTTCGCGTAGCAGGATGGCACGAGACAGTTTCTGGCAGGCCTGCGCCTGCATTGACAGCATACGCTGGAAGCGGAACATCACGTCACTGTAGCGAAAATGATCGCGCAGCGTTTGGTATTGAATATGCGATGAGCTTGCGCGTTCGTGGATGTCCTGCGCCACGAAGTAATACTGCAAAGTGCGACGCGTTCCGCGCTGCCCGCGATCGCCGCGCAGGCGAGTCAGCAGGGAAACTTTCGTCTGATTCAGCGTGGCCACAAGCTGGCCATTGGCTATCGCCAGGTCATACAGCGGAGCCTGGCTTTCATCTTCAATATCCGGATCGAACAGGCGTGATTTAAGCTCCAGATAGTGAGCTAACTGCTCGTAGCTGCGTGCCAGATTGTCCTGAAGAGGACGGATAGGGAAAATCAGATGTCCGGAGAGGGTAAGTAAGTTGTACCACACCGCGCCAGCCAGCAAAAACAGCGGCTGAAGATACCAGTGGCTGTAAAGCGTAACGCCCAGCATGGTATAGATGGCGATTAACAAAGCACCAAAGGCGATGGTGGCATAGCGTTGGCCCAGGCCGCCGAGCAAAATAAAACCGATTGTTGAAACGGTTAATCCCGCCGCAAATAACCACGGCCAGGGAAAAAGGAGTTCCACTGAGGCTGAAGCAATAAAAAAGCACACGAGGGTAATGGCCAGATTACGCAGACGTCCTGTCAGGCGGTCATCAAGGTCGGTCAGCGCCGCTGCCACCACCCCGAGTGTTAGAGGAATCGTGAGTTTTACTTCGCCAAGCCACCAGGGAAATGCGGTCGTGCCGCAGAGTGCGATAAATATCCTGATGTTATATAACCAGGCACTGTTCCATGTATAGCGGCGTAGCAGGGGGGTGAGCATTTCTCTATTCCATTCAATTACTGAAAGCGGCGACGCGCATTGGCTTCACGCGCGGCGCGAGCGGTCTCGACGGAGACGACTCGTCGGCCTACTGGCCATAAAGCAATAGCGGCGATTTTAAAATTGGCGATGCCAACCGTGATGCCAATGATAGTCAGGCATTGGGCGATACCACAAAAGATATGCATCAGGCACAGCCACCAGCCAAAGAAAATAAACCATAAAATATTCAATAGTGTCCCACCCGCGTTTAGCAGGCTATTCTTTCCCTGAGGATCGAGTTCGTCGACATGAACGGCCTCATTCCCATAGGGAAAAAGAGAGAGTTTTGTTATCTCCCAGCAGGAGCGGGTGAGAGGCAGGGTAAAGATCAGCACAATGCTGACCAGCGTCGCCAGAAGCCAGCCGAGCGTGGTGGCGAATCCGCCAAGGATAAAGTTTAAAATATTCAGAACGGTACGCATAAACCCTCTGCTTAATACGGTGGATAATAAGGCACGGCCATTGTAGCGTTTTTTACGCTGGAGCACCCGGTCGCTGGCGGTTAAACTTAAAAACATCCAACCTGATTGAAATTCGACATTATATGGAACTTAGAGCGACAACATTGGGCAAGCGTATGGCTCAGCATCCTTATGACAGGGTGCAACTTCTTAATGCCGGAGTAAAGGTTTCCGGTGATAGCCATGAATATCTTATACCTTTCAATCAGTTATTATCAATTCATTGCAAGCGTGGGCTGGTTTGGGGGGAGCTGGAGTTTACCCTACCGGGCGAGAAAGTTGTGCGTTTGCACGGTACCGAATGGAGTGAAACCCAGCGTTTTTACCATCATCTGAACACGCTCTGGCAGCAGTGGAGCGCGGAAATGAGCGATATTGCCGCTGATGTACTTCGCCAGCAGCTGGCGGAAGTGGCGCGTTGCAGCGCGGAAGGTAAATGGTTGACGCGTCAGCAGGTAAGCGATATTCAGCGCAAAATACGCCATGCGCTGAGCGGATTACCAGTGCCGACAGTCCGTCTTGATGCTTTTGATAACTGCCGCGAGCTATGGCGGCAATGCCAGAGTTGGTTGAGTAATACGGAAAAAGCCAGGCTCGAGCATAACCAAACTTTTACGGAATCCATGCTGGAGCAATACCGCGGATTTTTTGCCGCAGTGGAATCATCGCCGTTGAATCCGGCTCAGGCACGCGCAGTCGTAAACGGCGAGCGTTCGTTATTAGTTCTGGCGGGTGCCGGAAGCGGTAAAACTTCCGTGTTAGTGGCGCGCGCAGGCTGGTTATTGACCCGTGGCGAGGCGGCGGCTGAGCAAATTCTGCTACTGGCGTTTGGTCGGCAAGCCGCGCAGGAGATGGATGAGCGCATCCGCGAGCGCCTGGGCACTGAAGAGATCTCTGCGCGTACTTTTCACTCCCTTGCCCTGCACATTATCCAGCAGGGCAGTAAAAAAGCCCCGACGATCAGCAAGCTGGAGAGCGACAGCGCTGCACGGCAAAAACTTTTAGTACAGAGCTGGCAGCAGCAGTGCCAGGAGAAAAAAGCGCAGGCGAAAGGCTGGCGATTGTGGCTGGAGGAGGAAATGGGGTGGCAGATCCCTGAAGGGGATTTCTGGCAGGACAAAAAGCTGCAGCGTCGTGTTGCCAGCCGCCTTGACCGCTGGGTTAGCTTGATGCGTATGCATGGCGGCTCGCAGGCTGAGATGATTGCCGGGGCCCCTGAAGAGGTACGCGACCTTTTTGGCAAGCGCGTTAAGCTGATGGCCCCTCTGCTAAAAGCGTGGAAAACGGCGTTAAAAGATGAAAACGCCGTCGATTTCTCCGGCCTGATTCATCAGGCGATCAATATTCTGGATAAAGGGCGGTTCGTCAGCCCGTGGAAGCATATTCTGGTGGATGAGTTTCAGGATATCTCCCCGCAGCGGGCATCCCTACTCGCCGCGTTACGTCGGCAAAACACGCAGACGACGCTGTTTGCCGTTGGCGATGACTGGCAGGCCATCTACCGTTTCAGCGGTGCTCAGCTCTCTTTAACAACGGCCTTTAATCACTATTTTGGCGAAGGGGATTGCTGTGCGCTGGATACGACGTACCGATTTAATAGCCGGATAGGCGAGATAGCCAACGGGTTTATCCAGCAAAATCCGCACCAGTTAACGAAACCACTAAACAGCCTGGTCGCAGGGGACAAAAAAGCGGTGACGTTATTGGCGGAGGACAAACTCGACGATCTGCTTGATAAAATGAGCGGCTATGTCAAACGAGAGCAGCGGATTTTATTGCTAGCGCGCTATCATCATTTGAAGCCGGCGGCGCTGGAGAAAGCCGCCACGCGCTGGCCGCATCTGCAGCTCGATTTTATGACTATTCATGCCAGCAAAGGACAACAAGCTGATTACGTCATAATTCTTGGCCTTCAGGAGGGGGATGATGCGTTTCCTGCACCGGCGCGTGAGTCGATTATGGAGCAGGCGCTCTTACCGCAGCCGGAGGATTTTCCCGATGCCGAAGAGAGGCGTTTGCTGTATGTCGCCATCACCCGCGCCCGCCTGCGCGTATGGCTGTTGTTTAATAAAGAGCAACCTTCGCCGTTTGTTGAAATGCTAGAGGCGCTGGATGTGCCGGTAGCAAGAAAGCCATGATGGCTGGCGGCGTGGCCGCCAGCGGGGCTTATTTCAGACGCTCTGCAAGGTAGCGCTGATAATCAGGGATCAGGATATCAACGGGGTCGCTGAAGTGCGGGGACTGGATAATAAAGTCGGCGGTTGAGACATTGGTGGCGACGGGAATATTCCATACCGTCGCCAAACGTAATAACGCTTTAACATCCGGGTCGTGCGGCACGGCATTTAGCGGATCCCAGAAAAAAATCAATACATCGATTTTACCTTCTGAAATCAGCGCACCCACCTGCTGGTCGCCGCCCATGGGACCACTCAGCATCGCATGCACCTCCAGCCCGGTTGCGCGTGACACCAGATTTCCGGTCGTTCCTGTCGCCGAGAGCGTGTGTTGCGCCAGCAATGGCTGGTGGCGCTCGACCCACTTCATCAGCATATCTTTACAGTGATCGTGAGCAACCAGCGCAATATGCTTGCGTGCTGGCAAGGTACGTGTTGTTAGTTCCATCATTTCATTCCACATTTTGGCCTGTAGACAGATTACTGGAAGTGACTGTTGCTGCAAGCGTCGGGATGAAAAAATTTGACGCATCTGCAGGTCATGACTCATGCGGGTTCATCCGGATTAGCATACACTTGGGCTAAATAGCTGGAGGATGATGATGAAAGAAAACGATATCGCAGGTATTTTGACCTCGACACGGACTATCGCCCTGGTGGGGGCAAGTGACAAACCTGACCGCCCAAGCTATCGGGTGATGAAGTATCTTCTGGAGCAGGGATATCACGTCATTCCCGTTTCCCCTAAGGTTGCGGGTACCACGCTGCTGGGGCAAAAAGGGTATGCCACGCTTGCTGACGTGCCGGAAAAAGTGGATATGGTCGATGTTTTCCGTAACTCAGAAGCGGCCTGGGGCGTCGCCCAGGAGGCAGTGGCTATCGGTGCGAAAACGCTATGGCTACAGCTGGGGGTAATCAATGAACAGGCGGCTGTTCTCGCCCGAGACGCCGGTCTAAACGTGGTGATGGATCGCTGTCCGGCGATAGAGATCCCGCGATTAGGATTAGCCCGTTAAACCTAAAACCCCGCCTGGCGCTGAGGGATCCCCATAAAACAGTGCTAATAAACCAGCACCATACTTCGGTAGGCT
>NZ_JAWXQV010000075.1:0-57697 GCF_033843325.1 Klebsiella sp. JN_Kp126
CCCGGAGGCGATGCTGCGCATCTGTCCGGGCTACCGCTCGCACACGGCGATGGACTCGTAGCCCGGGCAAGGCGCTTTGCGCCCCCCCCCCGGGGAGATCGCCACAGGCCGCATTGGATATGGCTCCCGGAGGCGATGCTGCGCATCTGTCCGGGCTACCGCTCGCACACGGTGATGGACTCGTAGCCCGGGCAAGGCGCTTTGCGCCCCCCCCGGGGAGATCGCCATAGTCCGCACTAGATATGGTATCCCGGAGGCGATGCTGCGCATCTGTCCGGGCTAGCGCTCGCAGACGGCGATGAACCCGTAGCCCGGGCAAGGCGCTTGCGCCGCCCCCGGGAAAAGCGCGCAGAGGGCTATTTGCGCAGCAGCCGCTGCAGGCGCGCCTGACGCCAGCGATTGATCCATTCGCCAAAAACAAACAGGCGCAACCCTTTAACCACCAGCAGCGCTCCCCAGACGATCGCCACCCATGCGGACCAGTAGCTCTCTGCGCCGCTCAGCCAGTTCAGCAGCGCCAGCAGAACGCAAACGACGACGGCCACCGTCAATGAACGGTAAAAACGGCTCTCGCGTTCGACGCGCGCTTTGGCTTCCTCAATACGTAAATCCAGCGACGCTTCATGGCCCGCCGGCGATTCGCCGCTAATCTCGGCGACGTTAACTTCAAATACCGCCGCAAGCGCGCTGAGCGTCTCGAGGCCGGGACGGTCGCCGTTCTCGATGCGCTGAATGGTGCGCACGCTGACGCCGGCCAGTTCGGCAAGCTGCTCCTGCGACCAGGCGCGCTGCAAACGTAATTGTTTAACCTGATGACTACTGTTCATTGTTTCTATCTCCGGGTGAAAACCTGAGATGGAGTATCATCGAGCGGGCTGTCGGGCACCACGATCGAAACCCGACAGGGATGCGACAGCAACCTGACAGCCGCACGGCGCCCGGCATCAGGCGCGGGCGACCGCGCTACCGTTCCACGGACGAACGTTCATGCCGCGGAAAATCATCAGCCATGCGGCGATAATCGCCAGCATCAATATCACAAACAGCGACCAGTGCGGCAGATGGGTCAGAATCGTTCCGGTCAGCATCGGGTTAAACGCCGCCCCCAGCCAGCCCAGCGACTGGGCGGAAAAGTAGCTGGCTTTCATGCCCGGCGGCGCAATGTTATCGATCAGCATATATTCCCCCGGCGCGTAGATAACCTCTCCGAGCGTAAAAATGGCGGCGGAGACGCCCCACAGCAGCAGGCTGTTATCGGAAATAACAAAACCGCCCAGCCCGAGCACAAAACAGACCGTCCCAAAGGTCATCAGCGGGCGAATATTGTGGGCGGTAAGGCGACGACCAACCGCATACTGCAGCGCCACCACCACGGCCGCGTTAACCGGCAGTACCACCGCAACCACTTTTTCGGCAAAATCGCTGTCCGCTACCACCAGCACATACTGGGAAATGCAGGAAGCGAAAGAACCGCCGACAAAGGAGGCCAGCAGGCCGGAAAGGGTAAACCACAGCAGAGCGCGATCGCGCAGCAGCACCGAGGGCGACCACTGGACCGCGTTATCCTGAGCAATCGCGGCGCTGGTGCGCTGCACGAACAGCTGAATAAATACCAGCGGAAGGGCGGCGCAGCCGGCTGCCAGCCAGAACGGCAGGTTAATACTGTGCATGACCAGCAGAGTGCCGATAGGCGGCCCAACGGTCCAGCCAATATTGAGAAAGGTGTAGTTAAGGGAAAAAATCTGCGCCTTCTTTTCCGGCGACAGCACGTCGGCAAACCACGCTTTCAGCACGGTTGAGAAGACGGAGTAGGCGCAGTTAATCAGCGCGAAGAAAAACACCACCAGCGCGACGCTATTGACCAGAGGAATAGCGATAAAGCCGCCAATAAACGCCAGCACGGCGAGCGTCATATAGCGCTTTTTGTCGAACTTATCGGCGAGAATGCCAAAACCCATGCTGAACAGCACCCCGACGATCAGCGCGCTCGACAGCGCATAGCCGATTTTATCCACCTCCAGCTGGTACTGGCGGGTGAGGTAGATCGTCATAAAAGGTAACGTTGCGCCGCGGCCAATGGTTAACAGCAACGACGAAGCCAGCAGCGCTGCGGTTGAGCGCCTGAGAGTCGGTATCATTTTTTCCTTGCCTGATGTGATGTTATTTTTGTTGTCACGATCACAAATAGCACGCTAACCGGGGCTTGTATAGTTCCCGGGGGTGATGAAAAGCACGCCAGCGCCCTACCGAAAATAATGATCTATGCGGCGGACGAATTATTCGGTAGTTTGATTTTGTTCGCAAAAATTCCAATAACAACCGAGGCGGGTATGACGCGTAAAGACGGGCTGCTGGCATTGCTGGTGGTGGTGGTATGGGGGCTGAATTTCGTGGTGATCAAGGTGGGGCTGCATAATATGCCGCCGCTGATGCTCGCCGGACTGCGCTTTTTGCTGGTGGCTTTCCCGGCGCTGCTCTTCGTCACGCGGCCAAAAATTCCGCTGAGCCTGCTGCTGGGCTACGGCCTGACGATTAGCTTCGGTCAGTTTGCGTTTTTGTTCTGCGCGATTAGCCTCGGCATGCCTGCCGGACTGGCATCGCTGGTGCTGCAGGCGCAGGCCTTTTTCACCATCATTCTCGGGGCGTTTATTTTCGGCGAACGTTTACAGGGGAAACAGCTGGCGGGGATCGCGCTGGCGATTTTCGGCGTACTGGTGCTGGTCGAAGCCAGCCTCGGCGGCCAGCATGTCCCGCTGGTGGGCTTTATGCTGACGCTGGCCGCGGCGCTGAGCTGGGCCTGCGGCAATATCTTCAACAAGAAAATTATGTCGCATGCGAGCCGGCCGCCGATTATGTCTTTGGTGGTATGGAGCGCGCTGATCCCGGTGCTGCCGTTTATGCTGGCGTCGTGGATCCTCGACGGCCCGCAGGTCATGGCGGAAAGCCTGCTGCATATCGACCTGCTGACGATCCTGTCGCTGCTCTATCTGGCGTTTATTGCCACTATCGTCGGCTATGGTATTTGGGGGGCGCTGCTCGGCCGCTATGAAACCTGGCGCGTGGCGCCGCTGTCGCTGCTGGTGCCGGTGGTCGGGATGGCCAGCGCGGCCTTATTGCTCGGCGAGACGCTGAATAGCCTGCAGCTGCTGGGCGCGGTACTGATTATGGCCGGGCTGTATATCAACGTATTTGGCCTGCGGATCGTGCGTCCGGGCATGGCGCGGGGGTAAAAAAAAGCCCCGGTCACGGGGCTAAAGGGATTTTACAGGCTTTGCTGGTTGTAATAGGGCACGCCCAGTTCATCTGATTTATCACTGCCAGAGGCCATGTGATTGAAATCAAAAGGCGAATCATTATGTTCGGAAGGAATAATCATCGCATCCCGGTTGTTGTGGCGAACCGGGGTGCTGGTTTGCTCCGCATAACTTTGGCTCGAGACCAGCGCCAATAGCACGATGGCGGCGGAAGCGAATAGTTTCATGATTTCCTCAATACGTCTTTTTCAGGCGGTTAACAACAGTTATTTAATGGGAGCAGGTAGCGCGACTCGCCCGGCACGTTGGTAATACGATACTGGTGCGGCGGAACATCGAAATAGTTCTTAAAAGTTCGCGTCAGCGTTTGCTGCGATTCAAAACCATAGCGTTCGGCCAGGTATAAGATAGGCTCGTTGCTCTGCTTCAGCTTCTGCGCGATCTCGGTCAGCTTACGGCTGCGGATATACTGTCCCAGCGAGTGACCGGTCTCTTTCTTGAACATTCTTTGCAGGTGCCACTTGGAGTAACCTGAGCGCTCTGAAACCTTCTCCAGCGACAGGGGCGATTCCAGGTTATCCTCGATCCACGACAAAATACTATGGATAGTGATGGCGTCGTTATTGCGTCTGGACATCATCTTACCTCTTCTTATTACGACAGAACTTTTTTGAGTAAACACTCAAGAGTGGCCACTTCATCCGTCGACAGATTTTTTGTTAGTTCCTGGTGCAATTTCTGACCCACAACCTGATGACATTGCTCACAAAGGGCTGCGCCGTCTGGCGTTAACTGTACCAGCACGCCACGCTTGTCAGTCGGGTTGGGTAACCGTTCAATCCAGCCTTTACAGACCAGGCGGTCGAGCATGCGCGTCATTGCGCCTGGGTCGACCGAAAGCACGGTTTTCAGCTCAACGGGGGTAATACACACTTCGCAACGAATGGAACAGAGCACCCGGAACTGGGTGGAAGTAATATCCATCGGCGAGAGATAGTCGTTGAGCAGGCGATCTTTTTTCTGGTTAACCATCTGGATCAAGCGGCCAAGAGGGATCATTTCGTTAAACAGGTCGCTTGTACTTTTCACAATGGTTGCCCAGGCAATGACTTAGTTGCGGGAGATATTATTGCCTAGGCAAATATAAGTCAACCTGATGAATTAGCCGATGCCACGATTTGCTAAAACGAATTGTTGTGAGGCAGGTCACTCTATTTCACGTTGTTATCTTATGATTTGAAGGAAGGGTGAATGCGTCCTGAGGAGAACGGGTACAATCGGGCAACAGACGATATACTCAGCACGCGTCATTTTTTTGATAATCCAATATTGACAGGACCTTAATTCACTATGATGGATCTTTTTAAAGCGATAGGCCTGGGACTGGTAGTGATTCTACCGCTGGCGAACCCGCTGACTACCGTGGCGCTGTTCCTTGGCCTGGCCGGGAATATGAACAACGCCGAGCGTAACCGTCAGTCGCTGATGGCCTCGGTTTATGTGTTCGCCATCCTGATGGTCGCCTGGTATGCCGGCCAGGTGGTGATGAACACCTTCGGAATATCGATTCCCGGTCTGCGTATTGCCGGCGGCCTGATCGTCGCCTTTATCGGCTTCCGCATGCTCTTTCCCCAGCAAAAAGCCCATGATTCGATGGAAGCTAAGCTGAAATCGGAAGAGCTCGAGGATGAACCGACGGCGAATATCGCCTTCGTTCCGCTGGCGATGCCAAGCACCGCAGGGCCGGGGACAATCGCGATGATTATCAGCTCAGCGTCTACGGTAAAGCACGGGGCGAGCTTCCCGGACTGGGTTGTGCTGGTCGCGCCGCCGATTATTTTTGCCCTGGTCGGGATTATCCTGTGGGGCTGTCTCCGCAGTTCCGGGGCAATCATGCGTCTGGTCGGGAAGGGCGGCATTGAGGCGATTTCCCGCCTGATGGGCTTCCTGCTGGTCTGTATGGGCGTGCAGTTTATTATTAACGGCGTGCTGGAGATTATTTCCACTTATCACGCCTGACGGTCATCGTCGTCCTGATACCAGACGTAAAAAAACCTGCCGATCTCACGACCGGCAGGTTTTTTTTAGCAGCACGATCAGGAGTGATGCGGCTGCTGATCTTCCAGCGACACCGGCCAGCGGCGGAAAATCATCACCGCCCACACTAACGCGACGACCGCAGGGATCGCCCCGACATAGCCAATGGACGCCATTGACAGATGGGTACTGACCTGGCTGCCCACCAGCGCGCCCGCGCCGATGCCGATATTAAAGATCCCCGAAAATAACGACATCGCCACGTCGGTCGCGTCCGGCGCCAGCGCCAGCACTTTGACCTGCATACCGAGACCGATAATCATGATCGCCACGCCCCAGAAGACGCTCAGCAGCATCAGGTGGTTGGCGTTGTGCGAGGCGGGCAGCAGCAGCAGCAGGCACGCCAGCAGCAGGCCAATCGCCGCGTTAATTAACCCGGACGCATGCAGGTTGCCGAGCTTACCAAAGAGGATGCTGCCGACGATGCCCGCGCCGCCCAGGGTCAGCAGCAGCACGGTAGCGAAGTTGCCGCTCAGGCCGGCGACCGTCTGAACGAACGGTTCAATGTAGCTGTAGGCGGTATAGTGCGCGGTCACCACAATCACCGTCAGTAAATAGATGCTCAGCAGCGCAGGGCGACGGAACAGCACCGGCAGGCTTTTCAGCGACCCTGAGTGCTCGCTCGGCAGCTTAGGCAGCAGCTTGATCAGGCACACCATGGTAACCAGCGCACCGAGGCCGATGACCAGGAACGTGGTGCGCCAGCCAAAGTATTGCCCGACGATACGGCCAATCGGGATACCGAAGACCATTGCCAGCGCGGTACCGGTGGCAATCAGGCTCAGCGCCTGCGCGCGTTTACCCGCAGGCGCCATTCGTATAGCCAGCGCCGAGGTGATTGACCAGAACACCGCGTGGGCAAAGGCGATACCGATACGGCTGATCACCAGCACGTTGAAGTTCCAGGCCAGGAACGACAGCACGTGGCTGGCGATAAACAGGATAAACAGGCCAACCAGCAGGCGACGGCGCTCCATCTTGCTGGTCAGCAGCATAAAGGGCAGCGACATCAGGGCGACAACCCAGGCGTAGATCGTCAGCATAATCCCAACCTGCGCCGTTTCCATGCCAAAGCTGTCGGCGATATCCGACAGCAGGCCCACGGGCGCAAATTCGGTGGTATTAAAGATAAATGCCGCAATCGCAAGCGTGACTACGCGCAGCCACGCGACCTTGCGTGAAACCGTATTTGTCATCATAAGTTCAGGGCTGGTTACAAAGAGGAAAGAAGTGGGACGATCTTAAAACGATTGCTGCTGAAAATACAACCATTTTGTGATCTACATCTCATTTTCGCTTCAGCCAGATTTTCGGCACTAACGGATTAATTTTTCTATTAAACGTGTGGATTTCTCACGTTTATGTCATGTTATCGATAAGTAAAAAAACAGAGGGACAGAACAATGCAGGAAATTAGCTTTTATCTGGTGGATGCCTTCAGCGATCGGAGCTTTGGCGGCAACGCGGCGGCCGTTTGCCCGCTGACCGAATGGCTGCCGGACGAAACGCTGTTGAAAATGGCGCAGCAGCACAATCAGTCGGAGACCGCGTTTTTTGTGCGTACGGATGAGGGGTTTGAGCTGCGTTGGTTTACCACGCTGGATGAGATCAACCTCTGCGGCCACGCGACCCTGGCGGCCTCGCACGTCATTTTTGAATATTTTGACCACCCCTCATCGACAATCGTATTTAGTACCCGCTTTGTCGGCGAGCTTCGCGTCACGCGCAGCGGCGACTGGCTGACCCTGGATTTCCCGGCCTGGGCGACGACCGCCGTTGAGCAGCCGCCTGCGGAGCTGCTGGCCGGGCTGGGGCTGAGCGACGCGGTGGAAGTCCGCGTGGCGCGTGATTACCTGGTGGTTTTAGCCGACCGCCAGCAGGTGGAGGCGGTGCGTCCGGATATGCAGCTGCTTGAGCGCCTCGGCAAAATGATCTGTATCAGCGCCCCGGACGAAGAGTATGACTTTGTCAGCCGTTTCTTCTGTCCGGGCGAGGCGGTGGCGGAAGACCCGGTCACCGGCTCGGCGCACAGTATGCTGATTCCCTACTGGGGCGAGAAGCTCGGTAAAACGGACATGCAGGCGCGGCAGGTGTCGGCCCGCGGCGGCGACCTGCGCTGCCAGTGGCGGGGCGACCGGGTTCTGATCGGCGGTCAGGCGACCACCTACTTAATCGGCACGATTACGCTTCGTTAAGGAGGGACGGTGACGGAAATTCCTTTTTATCTGGTGGCGGCGTTCAGCGACCAGCCTTTCGCCGGCAACCCGGCTGCGGTATGCCTGCTTAAAAAGTGGCTGCCGGATGAGCTGCTGCTCAAAATGGCGCAGCAGCACAACCAGTCGGAAACCGCGTTTGTGGTACCTGAGAGCGATGGTTTTGCGCTGCGCTGGTTTACCACCCGCAATGAGGTCAATCTCTGCGGCCACGCCACGCTTGCCAGCGCGCACGTGATATTTCATCACCTGGATTATCCTGACGCGGTCATTCACTTCGCGACCGCTTCCGGTCGGCTGACCGTGAGCCGCGAGGGCGACTGGCTGACCCTGGACTTCCCGGCGGGAGAAACGGAAGAGCGCGAGCCGCCCGCGGAGATGCTCTCCGCGCTGGGGATTGAGCGCTACCTGCATGCCCGCAAGGGGCGCGCATGGCTTATCGAACTGGCCTCCCGTGAGCAGGTCGAAGCCCTGCGGCCGAATATTGCTGCGATGACGCCCGGCGAACATAAAGTGACCGTGACCGCCGCGGGCAGCGGGGAATATGACTTCGTTAGCCGCTTTTTCTCACCCGGTGAAGCGGTGTGGGAAGATCCGGTAACCGGTTCGGCGCATACTATGCTGATCCCCTACTGGAGCGCAAAGCGGGGTAAAACTCAGTTGCTGGCGCGTCAGGTTTCCGCGCGCGGCGGCGATATGCGCTGCGAGCTGAAAGGAAAACGCGTATTGATGAGCGGCCAGGCGGTGACCTATTTAAATGGCGTAATAACGTTACGCTAGCTCACCCGTCATCATAAGACGGGATCGGCAACAGATCCGCCGATCCCGAATCCGAGTGGTTACACGGCAAACTTATCCTGCGCGCTATTCCTGCGAAACCCGCAGGGAAAATAGACCATCACGGTAGACGGGCGATATTGGCTTTAATCACTTCGATAGAGTGGCGGAATTTCTCCGCTTCATCATCGGCCAGCTGCAGTTCAATAATCTGCTGCACGCCGCTTTGCGTCAGCACCGCGGGAACGCCAGCCGCCGCGCCGGTTACGCCATATTCCCCGTCAAGAATGCACGACACAGCCAGCGCGCGATGGCTGCCGGTGAAAATATTGCGGCAGATTTCGGCGATGGTTCCGGCGACGCCGTACTCCGTGCAGCCTTTGCCGGCGTAAATCTCAAACCCCAGCTTGCGCACCTTTTCGGCAATCAGCTCCCGGTCGAGAGCCTGGCCGGTATGTTTTTGGTAAACATCGGCGATGGCGGAGCCGTAAACCGCCGAGTGTGACCACACCGGAAACTGGGTATCGCCATGCTCGCCAAGAATAAAGGCGTCGATGCTTTGCGCGCCGATATCCAGCGCCTGGGCCAGTACCCGGCGTAAGCGCGTCGTGTCCAGCCAGACGCCGGTACCCAGCACCTGGCCGCGCGGCAGGCCCGAAAGCTGCCACACCTGCCAGGTGATGATGTCGCAGGGGTTGGTGGCAACCAAAAAGATGCCGTTGAAGCCGCCGCGCATCATCTGCGGGACGATGCTTTTGACGATTTTTGCCGTGTTGGTCAGTTCGTCCAGCCGGGTTTGACCCGGCTTGAGCGCGCCGCCGGAAACGGTGATAACCGCGATATCGACATCGGTGCAGTCGCTGGCTTCCCGGGTGGAAATGGTCATCATGCCCGGCATGTAGGCGGCCGCGTCGCTCAGGTCCTGAGCGTGCGCTTCGGCGCGTGAGGTATTGAGATCGACAAGGATCAGCTCCTCGCAAATATTCTGGTTTAACAGGGCGTAGGCCGCTGAGGCGCCGACGTTTCCGGCCCCGATAATCATCACCTTGCGCGCTTTGGTATTCATCGTATTTTCCTGATAAAAGACGTTATGTCGCAAAATTACTGCCTCTCAAGGGGGGAGCGCAAGTCGGGTCAGAAGCTATAAGTTAATGCTATGGCGGCTCCGCGGACGCCCCGCGCTACAGTACGCTCAAAAAAGGAGCTTCTTTATGTACACTATCGCCGCGACCCCGCTAAATCACCCGGATCTGACCGCCTTAATTGCCGAGCTGGACGCATACCAGCAGACGCTCTACCCGGCGGAAAGCAATCATCTTATCGACCTGAGCGCGCTACCGGCGGCGTCGGTCATCGCGCTCATTATCCGCGATGCGCAGCACCGGGCCGTCGGCTGTGGGGCCATCGTGCTCGGTGAAGAGGGGGTTGGCGAGATGAAAAGGGTGTTTATTCACCCGGCCCATCGCGGCCAGCAGCTGGGGGAAAAACTGCTGGCGGCGCTGGAGAAAGAGGCGATAAATCGCGAATGCCATACCGTACGCCTGGAAACGGGCATCCATCAGCACGCCGCCGTCGCGTTATACACGCGCAATGGCTACCAGACCCGCAGCGCCTTTGCGCCGTATCAGCCGGATCCGTTAAGCATTTTTATGGAGAAGCTGCTGCTTGTCGATCTTCGTTCAGCAGCGCTATAAACGCCTCGAGCTGGCGAGTTTTCGCCCCGCGCCGCCAGACCAGCCAGGTCGTCAGCCAGCGCCACTCTTCGGCCAGCGGCCAGGCGGATACCTGCTGATGGCCCGGCATACTCTCCAGCATGCTGCGCGGCATCAGCGCCAGTCCGGCGCCGGCAATGACGCAGGCCAGCATCCCGTGGTAGGACTCCATCTCATGGATCCGCCCCGGGGTGGCGCGATCGGCGTGGAACCAGCTCTCAAAATGACGGCGATAGGAGCAGTTGGCGCGAAACGCGTAGACGCTGGCGCCGTTCACTTCGCTGGCGCGGGCGATGGGCGGGTGGCCAAAGGGCGCGACGATCATCATCTCTTCCGGGAACACCGGTAACCCTTCCAGCCCCGGGTGCACCAGCGGACCGTCAACGAACGCCGCGCTCAGATTTCCCTCAAGTACGCCGTCGATCATGGTGCCGGAAGGACCGGTGGAGAGGGCCAGGTGAATCTTGGGATAGCGCTGATTAAAGTGCGCCAGAGTAGGGGAAATGCGCACGGCGGCGGTACTCTCCAGCGAGCCGAGCGAAAACAGCCCCTGAGGTTCATCTCCGGCGACCACCATCCTCGCTTCATCAACAAGGGCGAGGATCTGCTGGCTATAGCGTAAAAAGCTGTGCCCGGCGGGGGACAACCGCAGCCGCTGATTTTCGCGAATAAACAGTTCGACGCCGAGATCCGCCTCCAGCTGGCGGATGCGTGTGGTCAGGTTTGACGGCACGCGATGCACCTTCTGCGCGGCCTGGGTAATGCTGCCGGTGCTGGCGACGGCGTTGAACATCTCAAGCTGGGTCAGATCCATAGTGTTCTTCTTTTGTGAATGGGTTGCTTAATATTATTCATTTTTAATGAAAGGAAGGGTAAGCCAGAATAAGGTCACTTCGCAATCAACACAGAGAGAAAAACGATGAATTTATCTGCTACTCATGCGATTTCCGTGAGTCCGACCACCGGTGAAACGCTGTCGTCTCTGCCCTGGGCCAGCGAACAGCAGGTCGATGCGGCCATTGCCCTTGCGGAACAGGGGTATCGTCAGTGGCGCAACGTCAGCGTGGCGGAGCGCGCGGCGACGCTGCGTAACGTCGGTAGCGCGATGCGCGCCCGTGGCGAAGCGCTGGCGCAAATGATTAGTCGCGAAATGGGTAAACCGATTGCCCAGGCGCGCGGCGAAGTGGCTAAATCCGCCAATCTTTGTGACTGGTATGCTGAACACGGCCCGGCGATGCTCAATACCGAGGCGACGCTGGTTGAAGACAATAAAGCGGTGATTGAGTACCGCCCGATGGGGGCTATCCTCGCTGTCATGCCGTGGAACTTCCCGGTGTGGCAGGTGCTGCGCGGCGCGGTGCCCATTCTGCTGGCGGGCAACAGCTATCTGCTTAAGCATGCGCCAAACGTGCTGGGCAGCGCGGCGATGATCGGCGAAATTTTTGCCGCTGCGGGCGTGCCGGACGGCGTCTTTGGCTGGGTGAACGCCACCAACGACGGGGTTTCGCAAATGATTAACGATCCGCGCATCGCCGCGGTGACCGTCACCGGCAGCGTGCGCGCCGGGAAGGCCATTGGCGCACAGGCCGGCGCGGCGTTGAAAAAATGCGTGCTGGAGCTGGGCGGCTCCGATCCCTTTATCGTGCTTAACGATGCCGACCTTGACGAGGCGGTGAAAGCGGCGGTGATAGGTCGCTACCAGAATACCGGTCAGGTCTGCGCCGCGGCGAAGCGTTTTATCGTCGAAGCGGGCATCGCCGAGGCCTTTACGCAGAAATTTGTCGCCGCCGCTGCCGCGCTGAAAATGGGCGACCCGCGCGATGAGCAGAACTATATTGGGCCGATGGCGCGGTTCGATCTGCGCGATGAGCTGCACGAGCAGGTGAGCGCGACCCTAAAAGAGGGGGCGACCCTGCTGCTGGGGGCGGAAAAAATCGAAGGCGCCGGCAACTACTACGCGCCGACGGTGCTCGGAAACGTTACCGCGGAGATGACCGGTTTCCGCGAGGAGCTGTTTGGCCCGGTGGCGACGATTACCGAAGCCCGCGATGCCGATCACGCGCTGGCGCTGGCTAATGACAGCGAATTTGGCCTTTCAGCAACGGTTTACACCACCAGTGAAGCGCAGGCCCAGCGTTTTGCCGATGAGCTGGAGTGCGGCGGAGTGTTTATCAACGGCTACTGCGCCAGCGATGCCCGCGTGGCGTTCGGCGGCGTGAAGAAAAGCGGATTTGGCCGCGAGCTCTCCCATTTTGGTCTGCATGAATTCTGCAACGTGCAGACCGTCTGGAGAGATCGCCGCTAGCCTGCGGAAAAATCCCCGGGTTGCGGTTAACGCCTTTCCCGGGCTACCGATTCGTGCGATTTGCGGGTTTGGTAGCCCGGGCAGGCGCCCCGCTGACGAGCGAACCATCCCCCTGGCGACGCGAGGGCGAGAAAGAGGCTGTTTCTTCGCGTCCCGTGCGCCTATAATTACCGCCCGAATTTTGTTGTTGGCAAGGAGCCGCGCGTGGCGACGGTAATGAATAACGCAATGCTCGATGCCATTTTGGCTGAAGTCAGGCCGCTAATTGGTCGCGGTAAAGTGGCGGACTATATTCCGGCGCTGGCCAGCGTCAGCGGCGATAAGCTCGGCGTGGCTATCTGTACGGTCGACGGTCAGCACTACAGCGCCGGCGACGCGCACGAGCGCTTCTCTATCCAATCTATCTCGAAAGTCCTGAGCCTGGTGGTCGCGATGAACCACTATCAGGAAGAGGAGATCTGGCAGCGGGTGGGTAAAGATCCCTCCGGCCAGCCTTTCAACTCGCTGTTGCAGCTGGAAATTGAACAAGGCAAACCGCGCAACCCGTTTATTAATGCCGGGGCGCTGGTGGTCTGCGATATGCTGCAAAGTCGTCTCAGCGCGCCTCGTCAGCGGATGCTGGAAATCGTGCGTCGTCTGAGCGGTGTGGGCGATATCGCCTATGACCCGGTGGTTGCCCGCTCGGAGTTCGACCATTCGGCGCGCAATGCCGCGATAGCCTGGCTGATGAAATCCTTCGGTAATTTCCATAACGATGTCGCCACGGTGCTGCAAAACTATTTCCACTACTGTTCGCTGGAGATGAGCTGCGTAGAGCTGGCGCGCACCTTTCTGTTTCTTGCCGACCGAGGTATCGCTCCGCACCTTGAGACGCCGGTTATTGCCCCCATTCAGTCGCGGCAGGTCAACGCGCTGATGATGACCAGCGGCATGTATCAGAACGCCGGTGAATTTGCGTGGCGCGTCGGTTTACCGGCGAAATCCGGCGTCGGCGGTGGGATTGTGGCCATCGTTCCGCAGGAGATGGCGATTGCGGTCTGGAGCCCGGAGCTCGATGACGCCGGGAACTCGCTGGCCGGGATCGCTTTACTGGAAAAACTCACTCAAAAACTGGGGAGGTCGGTATTCTGATGGTGCCCATAGAAAACCTGTTTGCCCGCCTGCAGCGCTCCACTTTTCGCTCCCGTTTTCGCCTCGGCGTGAAAGAACGGCAGTATTGTTATGATAAGGGCGCGGAGGTTATCGACCAGCACGCGGCGGACTTTATCGCCAGTCGGCTGGCCCCTGCGCAAATTCCTAACGACGGTAAGCAGACCCCGATGCGCGGACATCCGGTGTTTATCGCCCAGCATGCCACCGCGACCTGCTGTCGCGGCTGTCTGGAAAAGTGGCACGCGATCCCGCGGGGGCGCGGCCTCAGCGACGAAGAGCAGCGCTACGTGGTGCAGGTGATTCACCACTGGCTGGTGATCCAGATGAATTCGCCGGACCGCAGCAGACCGTAATTCATCGGGCGGCGGTATATGCCTGATAATTATTCTCATGATATGATGAACCGCTTACTAATTATTAACATAATAATTGCCTGAAACAATTAGACGGATAATCATGAATGTCTCCACTGTCGATTCGGTCATTCACGCTGTTTCGTGAGGAACAGCCCGTGCGTGATGCGCTGGTGTTGTTCACTTTAACGCTACTACTGCATTTCTTTGGCGCGATGCTGCGTCTGGTACAAGAATTGTCGTTCTTCTGGCCGCTGAACGCGGTAATGGCGGGGATTTTTGCGCGTTATATCTGGCTAAATCGCAGCTATTTTTACGCCGTTTGTTTTGCCGCCATGCTGGTATATGACGGTTTAACATCTCGTTGGGGAATGGGGTTTGCCTCCTTTCTGATCAACTTCTCCAATATCGTTTTTATCGTCACCCTGGCGCAGCTCATTTTGTGGGATAAGCGCCGGGCTGATTCGATGCCGGGACCGATAAATGCGCTAAGCCTGTTTTGCTACTGTCTGCTGGCGGCGCTGCTCTGCGCGGCCGTCGGGGCGCTGGGTTCGGTAGATGTGGAACGCGCCACGTTTATTCCCCAACTGGCGGACTGGTTTAGCGAACAGTTTTCGACTGCTGTGCTGATCCTGCCGTTCATTTTAACCCTCACGCTCCCTTCGGCGTTCGGGCGTTTTCGCCTGCGTCAGCTGTTACCGGCGATTGCGCTGGTGCTGTCGATTGTGCTCGGCGTGGCGGTGGGCGGGGCCGGGAGCATAACCTTCCCGTTACCGGCGCTGATTTGGTGCGCGATTCGCTATCCGCTACCGTTAACCTGCCTGTTGACCTTTATTACCGGGATTAGCGAAATTCTGCTGGTGGCGAACTCGCTTATCCATCTCTCCCCCGATACCCGGATGCAGCCGTGGCAGCTGTTTTCAACGCGCCTGGGGATTGCTGCGATGCTGATCAGCCCCATCATCGTCGCTTCCAGCGTTGAGGCGATTAATAACCTGGTCAAACAGCTGGCCCTGCGCGCTGATTTCGACTTCCAGACCCGGGTCTATTCTCGCTCCGGGCTAAGCGAAGCGTTGAAACGTCAGCCGATCGCGGAAAACGAGCTGCTCACCGTGATGGTGCTCGACATCGACGGCTTCAAGCAGGTTAACGATCGCTGGGGCCACGAGTGCGGCGATTGTATGCTGGCCCAGTTTGCGCAGCAGGTGCGGCAGCTGGTGGGTGAAGAGGGCATGGTGGCGCGTATTGGTGGGGAAGAGTTTGCCGTCGCGGCGCTGACCTCATCCGCGCGAGACGGAGTGCTGCTGGCGGAAAAAATTCGCCAGGGCATCGAGTCGCAAACCTTCACCTGGGGGCAAAACAGGATCCAGCTGACCATCAGCATGGGGCTGGAGAGCCGGGCGCCGGGTTCAGCCAGAATAACGGATCTGTTCAACCAGCTGCTCATGGTCGCCGATGATTCTATGATTCGGGCAAAAAAAGCCGGACGCAATCGTATTTTTACGCAAGAAATGGTCTGAATCGTACATAAGAAAATACGATGGTAATTCCGCTTGTGTTAAATATAAGTTAAAAACATAGTGATGTGGTCAATTTCAAGGAGTTACCTATGACCACATCCTTTTCTCTGCGCACGCTGTCGCGTGACGATATTCTTGAACACCTTCCTGAATTAACCGACATCCTCGTCAGCTGCGTCAACGGCGGGGCCTCGGTGAGCTTTATGCTGCCTTTTTCCCCGGAAACCGCGACGGCGTTCTGGCTGCGAATGGCGCAGAGCGTCGCCGCCGGTGAGCGCATTGTTCTCGCCGCAGCGGATGCGCAGCAGCGGCTTGTTGGTACGGTACAGCTGATTACCGACCAGCCGGAAAACCAGCCGCACCGCGCCGATGTCGCCAAACTTCTGGTTCACCAAAATGCACGGCGTCAGGGGCTGGCGAATGCGCTGATGGCCCGACTGGAAGCCATCGCGCGCGAGCAGGGTAAGAGCGTTCTGGTGCTGGATACGGCGACCGGCAGCGGAGCAGAAAACTTTTATGTACAGTGTGGTTGGGAAAAAGCCGGGGAAATTCCACGCTATGCGCTGATGCCCGACGGCGAGCTGACGGCAACATCGCTGTTCTATAAATTTCTGTCATAAATTTTATATTGCATACAGCTTTGATCAAAACAGGGTTTCACTTGCGTAAAAACCTGATAACTTATTGGACCAATTACTCAGGTTGTATGACTACTCTATGAGGGAACCCTTGTGAAAACATTAAACCGTCGCGATTTCCCGGGCGCGCAGTACCCTGAACGTATCATTCAGTTTGGCGAAGGTAACTTCCTGCGCGCGTTTATCGACTGGCAGATCGATCTGCTGAACGAGCATACCGACCTGAATGCTGGGGTGGTGATCGTGCGTCCGATTGAGAGCTCATTCCCGCCGTCGCTCAGCACTCAGGATGGCCTCTACACCACGATTATTCGCGGCCTGAACGAGAAAGGGGAAGCGGTCAGCGATGCGCGTCTGATTCGCTCGGTAAACCGCGAAATCAGCGCCTATGCGGATTACGATGAACTGCTGCGGCTGGCGCACAACCCGGATATGCGGTTTGTGTTTTCCAATACCACCGAAGCGGGTATTAGCTACCACGCGGGGGACCGCTTCGACGATGCGCCTGCGGTAAGCTATCCGGCAAAACTGACCCGCCTGCTGTTTGAGCGCTACAGCCATTTCTCCGGCGCGGCGGATAAAGGCTGGGTCATCGTTCCCTGCGAGCTGATTGATTATAACGGTGAAGCGCTGCGGGAACTGGTGCTGCGCTATGCGCAGGAGTGGGCGCTGCCGGAAGCGTTTGTGGCATGGCTGGATGAAGCCAACGCTTTTTGCTCCACCCTGGTAGACCGTATTGTGACCGGCTATCCGCGCGATGAAGCCGCGCAGATTGAAGAGCAACTGGGGTATAAAGACGGTTTCCTCGATACCGCTGAACATTTCTACCTGTTTGTCATTCAGGGGCCGAAATCCCTGGCTGCAGAGCTGCGCCTCGATAAGCTACCGCTTAATGTGCTGATTGTTGACGATATTAAACCGTACAAAGAGCGTAAAGTGGCCATTCTTAACGGCGCGCACACCGCGCTGGTACCGGTCGCCTTCCAGGCAGGCCTGGATACGGTGGGCGAAGCGATGAACGATGCGGAAATCTGCTCATTCGTCGAGAAGGCGATTTATCAGGAGATTATTCCGGTTCTCGATCTGCCGCGCGATGAGCTGGCGTCCTTCGCCAGCGCGGTAACCGGTCGTTTCCGTAACCCGTACATCAAGCATCAGCTGCTGTCTATCGCGCTAAACGGCATGACTAAATATCGTACCCGCATTCTGCCGCAGCTGCTGGCGGGCCAGAAGAAAGAGGGGACTCTCCCGACGCGCCTGACCTTTGCGCTGGCGGCGCTGATCGCCTTTTATCGCGGCGAGCGTAACGGTGAGAACTATCCGGTTCAGGATGATGCCGAATGGATGGAGAGCTATAAGGCGCTATGGTCCCAGCATCGGGATGCGCAAATCACCACCGGCGAGCTGGTAAAAGCCGTACTGTCCGTTGAATCCCACTGGGAGCAGGACCTGACGAAAGTGCCGGGTCTGGTTGATCGGGTCACGCAGGATCTGGATGCTATTCTGCGCGACGGCATGCGCGCCGCCGTTAAGCCATTATGCTGATACTCTAAAGCCCGCTGACGGACGACCAGAATAGCGTCGATTGTGTCGGCCGGGTAAGGCGTCAGCCGCCGCCCGGCACTCATTCGGGCACATTCCTGAAGCGATGGAGCATCACTCTCAACCCGGCAGCTGCCGGGTTAGTTTGGCATTCGAATTAGTTACAACATACTTCTGTGTTTTTTTATAAACGCAGGTCTGAAAGATTGTGCCCATTTCGTCCGGCAGCGGAAACAGGGGCAATTAAGAGAAAAAGATGAATTGTGCCCCCGGCGGTTGAACAAATTATCTGACTGGAAAATAATGGCTTATCCAAACGAGGGATGAGACCCATGGTCATTGAAATTCGTGAAGTGAGCCAGCAGGACAAAGCGCAGTGGCTACAGCTTTGGGAAGGCTATACCCGTTTCTACGGTAGCCCGCAGCCATCCGACGTCACGGAATATACCTGGCAGCGGATGCTTGATTCCGCTTCTCCCATGCTGGGCCGGGTTGCCCTGGCGGATGGCAACGTCGCTGGATTTGCGATTTGTGTCCTTCACGAAGGCACCTGGGTAAAGACGCCTGTTTGCTATCTGGAAGATCTGTTTGTTGCCCCGCCGATGCGCGGAAAAGGCATCGCCAGGGCGTTGATGCAGGCGCTGCAAGCGGAAGGGAAAGAGAAAGGGTGGTCGCGGCTGTACTGGCACACTCGTACTGATAATCCGGCCCGGCGTCTGTATGATGAATTTACGCCCGCCGATGACTATGTTCGTTACCGCGTGACGCTCTGAAAATCTGAGATTAAGAAGTTATTAAGATTTCCCCTGTAAAACAGGGGAAACGACTCAGGAGTAACAAAATGGAAAAACGCATAGAGACGGTTGTGAACCTCATCATGTTTCTTTCGCTGCTGGCCACCGCATGGGATCTCTCTCTGGTCCATCATCTGTCCTGGTAAACCTGGCCTACGGCGCCTGCTTCCTGCGCCGTAGCGTTCTCTCCCTCTTTTTACACTCCGATGGCGCTAGCGGCGCGCGACGATGAACAGGCGCGGAAATCGCAGCAGTACCTTTCCGTTACACTGTAACGGATAGTGCTGTCTCAGCCGTTCCAGATAGCGTCCGAGAAACGCCTGGCGCTGCTGTTCATCAAGCGGTTGTAAAAACGGTCGCAGGCCCGTTGACTGTAGCCATTCAATAATGGCCTGGTGCGATGCCAGCGGGTGATGGTAGGTGGTGCGCCAGATATCCACCTCGCAGCCGCTGGTGGTCAGCATATCGTAATACTCCGGCACATCCGGCAGCGGCTGCCGCCTACTGGCCGGATGCCCCATCTCTTCAGCAACCTGACGCATCAGCGCGTGCGAGGGCTCTTGCCAGTTCACCGGCATTTGCACCGCCAATACGCCGTTTTTCGCAAGATTGCTGACCAGATGAGGGAAAAGGCGCTGATGATCCGTGAGCCACTGCAGCGAAGCATTGGCATAAATCACGTCCGCCGGCCGCTCGGGGCGAAACGCAGTGATATCCGCCTCGACGAACCGGCAGTCCGGTAGCCGCCGGGAGGCCTCTTCCAGCATGGCCGGAGAATTATCAACGCCGATAATCGTGGCATCTGGCCAGGCATCGCGCAGCAGAGCGGTACTGTTGCCAGGTCCGCAGCCCAGATCAACGGCCAGCGTGGCGGGATGGTGGGCGATGCGGGCGAGAAGCTCGGCGGCGGGCCGCGTACGCTCAGCGCCGAATTGCAAATAAAGTGAAGGATTCCAGTCTGCCATAGCGCGCTCCGGTTAAGAGAAACTCGTTCATCAGCATAGACGGCAATGCTTATCTGGCAACTAAACAGAATCAATATGTTACTTTGTTGTGACGCTGTCACTTTATCTTATGCAGGGTTCATCACGGCATCCCCGCCAGCGGTTGGCTACAGTAGGCGTCGCAAACCAGGGGGATGGTCATTAAATGGCGTTAATCATTAAGGTGTTACTCGAAAACCGGCTCGGCAAGGGGCAGGACAGCCTGCTGCAGGCGAAACCCGGATTAAGCCTGCTTGTGGAGGATGAAACCAGCCGGGTGCTGTTTGATACCGGGCCAGACGGCACGTTTCTTCATAATGCGCAGCGTATGGGCGTCTCTTTATCTGACCTTACCACCACGGTGCTCTCCCATGGACATTACGATCACTGCGGCGGGGTGCCGTGGCTACCAGACAACAGCCGTATTATTTGTCATCCGCAGATTGGACTCACCCGCTACTCGGCGTTATCTCTCGCAGGACGCAACTGGAAAGTCAAAAAGCTGTCGCGAGATATCGACTACTCCCGCCACCGCATGGAGTACAGCCGCGAGCCGGTGGCGATCGGCGAACGACTGCTGTGGTCCGGTGAGATTACGGTCGCTCACCCGCGTGCCTATGGCCTCCTGACGGGTCAATCCCAGGGTGAGGACTATATTGTCGATGAAGGCGTCCTGATCTACCGCTCGACGCGAGGGTTAGTCATTATCTGCGGCTGCGGACATCGCGGATTGATCGATACGATTCGCCACTGCCAGAAGATCACCGGCATCCAGCAGGTATACGCCATCATCGGCGGTCTTCATCTGCGCAGCGCGCCGCCGTGGGCAATTCGTCAGCTTAGACAATTCTTGCGCCAGCAGAAGGTCGAGGAGGTGATGGCCTGCCACTGCACCGGTTCATGGGGGCGCTGGTGGCTAGCGGAGAGTAGCGCGCCGGCAACCGGCGATACGTTGGTGCTGGAATAATAATCGCGTTCACTTTTGCTAATTACATATAAATAACATTTTTGCTATTTATTAAATACATTATCCGCCGGCTATACACCTTCCCCCAAGGGGAAGGTCAAATACTGATATCCCTTTTTGGTGTAAATATTTATAGAGAAACTTCATTCTATTTAACCTGGAGTTTTCTCTTTGAAATATCGTTTAATTCTTGCAGTGAGTATGATTTAATCCAGCGGTCGTCTAATTGCGAATATCACTATGATTCAGTCACTACAGGCATTATTTAAACAAGCAACCCGGCGCCGGCTTCGTATCCGCGCAGGGCTTGTTATTGCCTGTTGGTTACTGCTCAATCTTCAGCTCGCCGTCGCGGCGCACCATGGCGGCCAGCAGCAGCCCGCGGCGCCGCAGGTGCAGATTCACCATATTGTCGATGGCATGATGAACATGCCCGGCATGGAAAACGTCGGCCAGAAAGTTATCTGTGAGAAGCACTGCGACCCCGATACCGCGCAGCCTAACTCCTTAACCTCTCTACAGCTGAACGCGCTCCCCTCCGAAACCGCGCTACTCGTGGTTTCCCCGCAGCAGGAGACCTGCGCTGAACGTATGGACTGGCGCACGCCGCCGGTCACCGGTCCCCCGGTTGAGATACGCTTCTGCCGTTTCAGGGAATAACGCACCGTTAAAAACATCCATCAGATCTGCCCGGTCTGCGGGCGACTTTATGTTTTTTTCGGAGACTTTATTATGCGTTCGACCTCTATTTTTCTGCTTATTACCAGCGTACTGACCTTTTCCTTCAGCGCATTTACCGCCAGCGCGGAAGACGCCGCGATGCACCATCACACCATGTCCTCCATGGCGGATATGCCGGAGATGAAGAAGGCGGATGATTCCGCCACGCTTTATTCTGCCAGCGGGGTCATTAAAGCCTGGCGCGACGATGCCGTCGTGATTGCCCACTCTCCGGTTACCGAGCTGAACTGGCCGGCGATGACCATGAGCTTTGCGCTCGCTGATAACCACGATAAAAAGCTGGCGGTGGGAGAGCAGGTCGATTTCACCTTCCGCCAGACCGACTCCGGCTACGCGATCGTTTCAATTACCGCGCGATAATTCCGGAGTCATTATGCACATCTTCAATAAGGCGGCCTGCGGGCTGCCGCTTTTACTGTCGCTGATGTCCACCAACGGCTGGGCAACGACGCTTTCTGAGGCCCTGTCGGCGGCGGAAAACTACTCCGCAGAGCTCTCCGCCAACGATCATCAGGTTAACGCTTTGAAGAATATGGCGGATTCCGCGATGCAGCTCCCCGATCCGAAGCTGAAATTTGGTATTGAAAACGTCCCGCTGGGCGGCAATAACGCCGGCCGTCTCACCCGCGAGGGGATGACCATGCAAAGAGTTGGCGTGATGCAGGACTACGTCAGCAGTACCAAGCGTGAACGGAAAGCCGACTCCATTACCGCCGAGGCGCGCCAGACCGCCGCTAATGCCGATGTTATTCGTGCCCGGCTGCAGCGGGAAACCGCCCAGGCGTGGCTGGCGCTGGCGCTGGCGCAGAAGTCGCTGCGCTCGGTGCAGACGTTGATTAGCGAAACGTCCCGGCAAATCGACGTACAAAAGGCCGGCGTCAGCAGCGCCAGCGCCAGTCCCAGCAGCGTGCTGGACGTTCAGCTGGCGCTGAATGCGATGAAAAATGAGCAGGATAACGCCCGCCGCGATGTACAGATCGCCCAGGCACGCCTGTTGCAGCTCACCGGGAAGGAGGTCCGCGATATCTCCGGCCCGCTGCCGCGCATTGAACGTCTGCCTGCCGACGAAGCCGACTTAATGGCCGGGATTAAACTTCACCCGGAAGTGATCCAGGCCGCCAGAGAAGCCGATCTGGCGAAAGCGAAATCAGGACAGTCGGAAGTCGCGGCGATCCCCGACGTGGGCGTTGAGGTTTATTACGCCCGACGCGGTGATGATTATGACGACATGGTGGGGGTAATGTTTACCGTCGATATGCCTATTTTTCAGGGCAAACGCCAGGACAAAGACCACGCAGCGGACGTCTCCCGTACCTATGAAGCCAACGATCGGCTGACGTTATTGATGCGCGAACATCAGGCGCAGCAGTATCAGCTGATTTCGCAATATAACGCCGCGAAAGCCATTTACGATCGCCAGCAAAGCGAGGTGCTGCCGCTGCTGCGCAAGAAGGTGAGTCTCGTCAATGCCCAGTATCGGGGCGGCAGCTCCGCGCTGCCTGAGCTGCTCGCCGCCCGTCGCGATCTCCTGAGCGGAGAAATTGCCAGCAACAATGCGGAGAAAGCGCTTGCCGATGCGTGGGCCGCTATTCGCTACCTTATTCCACAGGATGTTAAATAATGAAGCTTAAATCTGCTCTTACCCTTGTGGCGCTGGCCGTCGCCCTTGCCGCCGCGGGCGGCTACTGGCTGGGTTCGCGAAGCGCGCCGATGCCCGCCGCTGGCGGCGGCCAGGCGGAAACGGGTCGCAAAGTGCTGTACTGGTATGATCCAATGGCCCCCGCTACGCGCTTTGATAAACCGGGTAAATCGCCGTTTATGGATATGGATCTGGTGCCGCGTTACGCCGATGAAGCCGCGGGAGAAGACGCCGGGGGCGTGCAGATTAGCGCCCGCCAGCAGCAAAACCTTGGCGTCCGTACGGCGAACGTCTCCCGCCAGACGCTGGCGATGAAGCTCAATGCTTTTGCTACCGTGGCCATTGATGAGCGGGGCGTTGAAACGGTACCGGCGCTGGCCAGCGGTCTGATTGAGAAACTTTACGTCAACGCCTCCCAGCAGTTTGTGAAAAAGAACGAGGCGCTGGCGGAGCTGTGGATCCCGCAGTGGGCGGCGGCGCAGCAGGAGTATCTGGCGGTGAGGCGGCTGGGCGATAGCGGGCTGACCGCCGCGGCCCGCGACCGCCTGCGGCTGCAGTTTATGCCGGAAGCGGTTATCCGTAGCGTTGAGCGCAGCGGTCAACCGCAAACCCGCATGACGGTGCGCGCGCCGCACGATGGCTACGTCAGCAAGCTGGATGTGCGCACCGGCGCGCAGGTCACGACAGCCCAACCGCTGTTCGAGCTGGCCAGCCTCGATCCGGTCTGGATCGTGATTGATTACCCGCAAAGCCAGGCCAGCCTGCTGCGCGAAGGCAGTAAGGTGACGGCCACCACCGGCAGCTGGCCCGGTATGGCGTTTCAGGGAACCGTCAGTGAACTGCTTCCCGACCTCGAAGCCACCACCCGTACGTTGAAAGCCCGCGTAGTGCTGAATAATCCGCAGCATCGGCTCAAGCCGGGCATGTATTTGAACGTTGAGCTGGCTGAGGCGCAGCAGGAGAGCGCTGTTCTGGCTATTCCGGAAGAGGCATTAATTGCCACCGGCACCAGCAATCGGGTGCTGATCGCCGACGGCGAAGGGCATTTCCGTCCGGTTGAGGTGACCGCAGGGCGAACGCAGAATGGTCTGGTTGAGATTAAATCCGGCCTCGAAGCGGGCCAAAAGGTGGTGACTTCCGGGCAGTTCCTGATTGACTCCGAAGCCAGCCTGCGCAGCGCGCTGCCGCAAATGGCCGGGCAAGAGGAGGAGGCAAAAAGCTACTCAGCGCAGGGCGTTATTAAGGCCGTGAGCAATGAGGCGGTAACCATTGCACACCAGCCGGTACCGGCGCTGAAATGGCCGGCGATGATCATGGATTTTGCTATTACGCCGCAGCTGCGGGAACAGATGCGGCCCGGCGAGTCGGTGATGTTTCACTTCGTCCTGACCGATGAAGGGGCGCGAGTCACCTCAATGATGCCGCTGAACGGCGCTAAGGAGCAGCCATGATTGCCGCCGTTATCCGCTGGTCATTGCGCAACCGCCTGCTGGTATTGCTGGCGACGCTGATTATGGCCGCCTGGGGCGTCTGGTCGGTACAGCAGGCGCCGCTGGACGCGCTGCCGGATCTCTCCGATACCCAGGTGATCATTCGCGTGAGCTATCCGGGGAAAGCGCCGCAGATTGTCGAAGATCAGGTGACCTACCCGCTGACCACCACCATGCTGTCCGTGCCGGGAGCGAAAACCGTGCGCGGCTTTTCGATGTTCGGCGATGCTTATGTCTATGTGCTGTTTGATGATGGAACGGACCCGTACTGGGCGCGCTCCCGCGTGCTGGAGTACCTGAGCCAGGTCCAGAGCAGCCTGCCGCCGGAAGCGAAAGCGTCGCTGGGGCCGGATGCCACCGGCGTCGGCTGGGTGTTTGAATATGTGCTTACCGACAAAAGCGGCCAGCATAGCCTCGGCGACCTGCGGGCGATTCAGGACTGGATCCTCAAATATGAGCTGAAAACCGTGCCGGATGTTTCGGAGGTGGCCAGCGTCGGCGGAATGGTCAAAGAGTATCAGGTGATCCTTAATCCTGACCGGCTGCGGGCGCTGAACGTCACCCACGAGCAGGTGATTAGCGCGATCCAGAGCGCCAACCAGGAAGGGGGCGGTTCGGTGCTCGAGCTTGGCGAAGCCGAATATATGGTGCGCACCACCGGCTACCTGAAGTCCATCGACGACTTTAACCAGGTGGTTATCGCTGCGCGCAGCGGCGTGCCGGTGCTGCTCTCCGACGTCGCCAGCGTGCGCCGGGGACCGGCGATCCGGCGCGGCGTCGCCGAGCTCAACGGCCAGGGCGAGGTGGCGGGCGGGATAATCATTATGCGCTCGGGTAAAAACGCGCTCAGCACCATTAACGCGGTAAAGGCCAAACTGGCGGAAGTGCAAAAAAGCCTGCCCGCAGGCGTGGAGATTGTTCCGGTCTACGATCGTTCGCAGCTGATTAAAAACTCCGTCGAGACCCTGACCCATAAGCTCATTGAGGAGTTTATCGTCGTGGCGGTGGTCTGCTCGCTGTTTCTGTTCCACTTCCGCAGCGCGCTGGTGGCGATGATCACGCTGCCGCTGGGGATCCTTGGCGCGTTTATTGTGATGCACTATCAGGGCGTCAGCGCCAATATGATGTCGCTCGGCGGAATTGCGATCGCTATCGGGGCCATGGTCGATGCGGCAATCGTGATGATTGAAAATATGCATAAGGTGCTGGAGCAGTGGCGGCACGAGCATCCCGAACGCCAGCCGTCCTCCGCCGACTACTGGCAGATTGCCCAGCACGCGGCATCGGAAGTGGGGCCTGCGCTGTTTTGCAGCCTGCTGATTATCACCCTGTCGTTTATTCCGGTGTTCACCCTCGAGGCGCAGGAGGGCAAGATGTTCTCGCCGCTGGCCTTCACCAAAACGTATTCGATGGCGGTGGCCGCCGGACTCGGAATCACCCTGGTGCCGGTGCTGATGGGCTACTTTATTCGCGGCAAAATTCCTGATGAAACCGCCAATCCGCTCAACCGCTGGCTGATTCGCGCCTATGAGCCGCTGCTGGATAAAGTTTTGCAGTGGCCGAAGGCGACGCTGGCGGCGGCGGGCCTGCTGCTGGTTGCCACGCTGTGGCCGCTGGCGCAGCTCGGCAGCGAATTTCTGCCGCAAATTGACGAGGGCGACCTGTTGTATATGCCCTCCACGCTGCCGGGGATCTCCAGCCGCGAAGCCGGACGCTTGCTGCAGCAGACCGACCGTCTGATCAAGACCATTCCTGAAGTGCAAAGCGTATTCGGCAAGGCCGGGCGGGCGGACAGCGCTACCGACCCGGCGCCGCTGACCATGCTGGAAACCACGATTCAGTTCAAGCCGAAAAGCGAATGGCGGCCCGGCATGACCATGGATAAGCTGATCGAGGAGCTCGACAATACGGTGAAGGTACCGGGGATAGCCAACGTCTGGGTACCGCCGATCCGTAATCGCCTGGACATGCTGGCGACCGGCATCAAAAGCCCGGTCGGCATCAAAGTGAACGGTAACAATCTGGCGGAGATCGAAAAGACCGCCGAAGAGATTGAGCGCATCGTGCGTAGCGTACCGGGGGTGACGTCGGCGCTGGCGGAACGCCTCGACGGCGGCCGCTATATCGATATCGCTATCGACCGGGTGAAAGCCGCCCGCTACGGCGTGTCGGTGAAGGAGCTGCAGTCAATCGTCGCCAGCGTCGTCGGCGGCGATAACATCGGCGAAACCATCGAGGGGCGAGAACGTTACCCGATCGGCGTCCGCTATCCGCGCGAAATGCGCGACTCGCTGCAAAAGCTGCGCGACCTGCCGGTAGTGACCAGCGGCGGGGCGCAGGTAGCGCTCTCGGAACTGGCGGACATCACCATTACCGACGGCCCGCCGATGCTGAAAAGCGAAAACGCCCGCCTGTCGGACTGGATCTACGTGGATATTCGCGGGCGCGACTTAAAATCCGCAGTTGATGAAATGCAGAGCGAGGTCGGCAAACGGGTCAGGCTGCCGGAAGGCATCTCGCTGACCTGGTCCGGGCAGTATGAGTACCTCGAGCGCGCCACCGCGAAGCTGAAAATCGTGCTGCCGTTTACCCTGATGATTATCTTTATCCTGCTTTACGTCACTTTCAGCCGCGTTAAAGACGCTCTGCTGATTATGGGAACTTTGCCGTTTTCGCTGATCGGCGGCGTCTGGCTGCTCTGGCTGCTGGGCTACAACCTGTCGGTAGCCGCCGCCGTGGGCTTTATTGCGCTTGCCGGCGTGGCGGCGGAGTTCGGGGTGATTATGGTGCTCTATTTGAACCAGGCGATCGCGAAACGCCGCCCTGAGCTGAACGATCGCGCGCTCAACGAGGCGATTCATGAAGGGGCCGTGCTGCGCGTGCGCCCGAAAGTGATGACCGTGGCGACAATCATGGCCGGACTGCTGCCGATTATGTGGGGAGGGGGCACCGGATCGGAGGTGATGCAGCGTATCGCCGCGCCGATGATCGGCGGGATGATCACCGCGCCGCTGCTCTCGATGCTGGTGATCCCGGCAGTCTATCTCCTGACGCACCGTAACAAACGCTAAAGTACAACGCCCGGGCCAGGCGGCTCGGGCGTGAATCAGTCGGCGTTCTTAAGATCTTCCGCGCGTTTGGCGGTGGCGTAGACAAAATCGAGCATGGGTTCAAGGTCGGTATCGTAGCCGGCCTGAATGATTTTGCCGCGCAGCCATTCGATCTCGCTGGTAATATCCGGGTGGAATATATTGTTGTCCTGCGCTTTACGCAGCCACTTGAGCAGGAAATTATTTTTCCCGCGGATACCGCCTGATTTCTTCGATTTTGCGTGTATTTTCAGCGCCACCAGAATGCAGTAATAGAAATGAACGCGCTGATTAAAACTTTGGTGCATGTCTTTATTCCCGCCAGAATCAGGTTGCGGACGGGCATGGACCTTAAACATGCGGTCTCTGATATTCACCCGTACCACCATCGCGCCGCTTGCCGGACGCTGAAGCGATGGTGGCACGGAAGCCGAATTGCCGTCAATTATTGATTAATTTTTTACCCATATTTGCGCCGGTTATCTTTCGACGATGCTTCCTCAGGTACGCGGTAAAGCAGCGCGTTGTTGCAGGTAAATGCGCAAAATCAAGATAAATGCCAGCGCGACCACCGCCGCCGCCAACAAATAAATAGTCTCCAGATCGTAATAACCGGCCACCCAGCCGGCGACCGGGCCGGTTAATCCCAACGCCAGATCGAGAAAGGCCGAATAGGTGCCCAGCGCGGCAACGGCGAGCGGCAGGCCAATAGAGAGATAGTAGCCTGGCGCAGCGCCGTCGGGCGCAACAGGCAGAGCATGCGTTTTCTCAATGATTCAGGCAAACTCACTAAAAATAGTCATGGGAAAAGAGGATTCTGGGCAAGCCCTGCGCGGCAGAGTATAAAATCTGTTAACGCATCACGGATAATGACAGGAGAGAGTATGGAATACGATTTAGACGGTATGGATGTGCTTTTTGTCGCCGGCTTTGGGCCGATAACGCAATCGACGCCGGCCAGCAGGGAGTTTTATGTGGCTGCGCTGGGCCTGCCGCTAAAACCGATGCCCGGTAACGAAGCGTATCTGCTGACCGAACATGACGCCATCGGCGGGGTAAAACATTTTGCCCTGTGGCCGCTGGCGCAGGCGGCGCGCTCCTGCTTTGACGCCGATCTCTGGCCTGACTATCTGCCGGTGCCGCAGGCGTGGGTCGAGTTTGAAGTGCGCGATATCAACACCGCCACCGACGCGCTGAAGGCCAGAGGCTATCGTCTGCTGGTGGACAACCGCATTGAGCCGTGGGGGCAAACCGTAACGCGGCTGCTGAGCCCGGAAGGGCTGCTGGCGGGCATCACCGTGACGCCGTGGTTGCGCGATGGGCAAGCGTGATGGCAGCGGAATTGATGACTGAAAGACTGCTGCTGATCCCCTTGACCGCAGACGATGCGCCGCAAATTCAGGTTCTCTTTCCACAGTGGGAAATCGTGCGTTATCTTGCCGCCGGTTTTCCATGGCCTTTTCCGGAGGATGGCGCATCGCGCTTTGTCAATAATGTGGCTTTACCAGCCGCAGCTAACGGCACCGGCTGGTTTTGGACCCTCCGCCTTAAAACGGCGCCGGAGAGGGTCATTGGCCTGATTACGCTCTCTGATGAAGTGGATAACAACCGCGGGTTCTGGCTGGATCCGCGCTGGCATCGCCAGGGATTGATGACCGAAGCCTGCCGCCGGGTGACCGATTTTTGGTTTAATACGCTTAACCGGGAGGTGCTGCGCGCGCCGAAGGCCTGCGATAATAACGGGTCGAAAAAGATTTCGCACCGTAGCGGTATGCGCCTGGTTGGTGTCGAGAAAAAGCAGTTCATCTCCGGCCTGCTGGACGCCGAATTGTGGGAAATAACCAAAGCGGAATGGAATGCATTGGCTGCACAAGCTCCCGCGTCATATAGGGAGACAGGATGCTGATATATAACGTATTCGGACGCCATATTGGCGTCCAGCGTCAGGGCGAACGCTGGCGGATTTTCCGCGTCGATCTTAACGAGCGGAAGTTTTCGCCGCTAGCCGGGATTATCATCCCGGACGATCTTGCTGAGGCGGAAATTCCTGGCTGGCTGGGGGATATTTTTCATGAAGCGGCAAGCCCGCGCCATCCTGACGTCCATCTCGTGGAGTAGCGCCGCCGGCAGTGGTTATGACCTGCTTCGGTTTTGCAGCACCATGCGATAACTGTCGTGGTAGACAAAGGTTTTACCGTTCACATTCCAGTACGGATTAAACGCGCTGACCGGCACAAAACTTGCGATCAGCAAGCTTTTACATTGTTCTCGCCATTCGGCAGGGAGATACTACCATTCCAACCTTCAGGACATTCAGGACTTCGGTCGCTACAAAGTGCGACTTTTTTATCAATACCTTCTTTAATGAGTAAGATTTGTACCGAAATTATTCCGGCAAAATATTCGACTCGTCGTTTTAGGACTGGTGAGGAGAGTGATTCAGAAAACTCGAGGGTAAATGTTGAAAACAAAGCATCATTATATTCTACAATGTCAAATTCAGGTTTACAAACACGTATTAATGGTTCTTGTATTACATCACCCGTTTTGCAAGGGCGGATGAATATCCCCGCAAATATTTTAGTCAAACATTAACATAATGCATCCCTTTAAAAACGCCTTCTTCTGGTTCCAGGACATATACTCAATAAACTTCAAGTTGCATGTCTGAGCAACAGTGCAGCTCAACTTTTATGGGCATGAAGCAACACGTGCAACATGCAACTCGAGGTATCGCGAGTATTGAGGTTTCTGGCATAGATTATTGATAATACAACTCTATTTAGTATATCCATGGAAGTGAATTATCAGTTTTATGATGCCCTTAAAGCAATCAAAAAAACAGTAATGTTTGAGTTAATTTTTTATATGTTATTGATTTTTATTAAGTTATAATTTAGTTGCTTGTTTAATTGATTTCGTTTTTGCAATTACTTTGGCTGGTGGTATAGTTATGACAGACCACAGAAGGTAAAGGGATTACACTGATCATGCGACCAAAAGAAGTTCAGGCACCGGCGGCCAGTACGATGTACAGAGATGAAAGTAGAGGTTTGCTTTCCAGTAAAGTCGTTATTGTTCTGGGTTTGCTTAGCGCCGTTGCTGCATTATCCACTGATATGTACTTGCCTTTATTTCCAGCTATCGCCAGTGATTTGCATACGACGCCTGACAAAGTCCAGCTTAGTATCACCGCTTTTATGGTGGGCTTAGGAATTGGGCAGCTGTTCATTGGCCCGTTGTCCGATCATTACGGCAGACGTAGATTATTGCTAGGCGGGATGACACTATTAACCATCGCTTCATTAGCTGGCGCTATATCCGCGAACATTCAGCTACTCATTGTTACACGGTTCTTTCAGGGACTGGGAGGAGCGGCTGGTATCGTTCTTTCCCGGGCAATTATTTCTGATCTGTGTCCGGGGACTAAAGCCGCTCGATATTTTAATCTGGTGTTAGCGATACAGGGGATCGCCCCTGTTATTGCACCACTACTTGGAGGAGTGGCTGCATGGTTTATCTGGCCGGTAGTTTTTGTTTTTATGGCCGCAATATCATTAGTCTCCACCTTGCTCAGCAGTCATTTTATTAGCGAAACTTTACCCCGTCATCAGCGATTACCTTTCAACTTCAACGAGTTTATCAGTCAGTTTATCGAACTGCTTAGTCATAAGAAATATATAGGTTATACTTTAATTTTTTCAATCCAGTTCGGGGCGCTATTTGCTTATATATCAGCATCACCGTTTATCTATCAATCGGCGTTTAATTTATCCTCGGGGGAATTCGCTGTAATATTCTCTATCAACGCTGGAGCAATGATGTTTGGTAGTATTGTCAGCGCTCGTTATGTTACGAAATTTGGCGAAGATAACCTCATAAAAGTGGGGGTGATAAGCACGCTGGTGATATCTATATTACTTTGCATCGTTGACTATATTTCTCATTTCCAGTTTGAGATTGTGGCAGTACTACTGTTAATCATGATGTTTACTATGGCTTTGACATTTGGCAATGCCGCGAGTATGGCCATGGCGGCATCTTCACATTTAAAAGGAACGGGTTCTGCTATTTTAGGGGTTTTTCAGTTTGGTATCGCTGCGATAACTCCATCACTGCTTGGATTTGGAGACTCGCTGTCATTACTACCGATGTCGCTAATCATAGCGGGATGCTGTTTAATAGCCATCATGGCATTATTATTGACAGGTGAAAAAGGATAGTGTGATGAATACACATGACGCTATAAAAATTATTGGTGCAAGACAAAACAATCTGCAAGATATTGATTTAGAGGTCCCTAAAAATAAAATAACAGTTTTTACCGGAGTTTCCGGGTCGGGGAAAAGCTCTCTGGTATTCGGAACTATTGCGGCAGAATCTCAGCGTCAGCTAAATGACACCTTTCCACCTTTTATTCGACACCGTTTACCGCATTATGGCAATCCTGAAGTTGATGACATTGAAAACCTGTCGGTGGCCATTATTATTGATCAAAAACGTATTGGTGGCAACGCACGTTCGACGGTGGGTACCGCATCAGATATTTATACTCTGCTGCGGCTACTATTTTCTCGTGTTGGCGAACCTTTTGTTGGTTATTCGAATGTTTTTTCATTTAATCATCCTGCCGGGATGTGTGCGACATGCGACGGGTTGGGTATTGCCAGCACCATTGATATCGACCAACTGATTGATTCAAATCTGTCGTTAAATGAAGGCGCTATTTGTTATCCTTCTTTTGCACCGGGTTCATGGCGCTGGAAACGTTATGTTTATTCAGGGCTTTTTGATGCCGATAAAAAAATCATGGATTATTCAAAAGCGGAACGAGAGTTATTACTGTATGCGGATAATCTCATTCCTGAAGCGCCGTTAGCCGGTTGGCCTAAGAGTGCAAAGTTTGAAGGCGTCATTACGCGCTTTACGCGAAGTTATTTGAAACAAGAAACTAAAGATACTAAAGCTGAGGAATTTCAGCGAGTCGTTAGTTTACAGGTTTGCCCTTCTTGTCAGGGCATGAGGCTCAACGAGAAAATACTTTCCTGCAGGATTAGAGGGAAAAATATTGGAGAATGTGCAACACTGCCTGTCACAGAGTTAAAGCTGTTTGTAGAAAAGCTCGATTATCCTGAAGTCAGGCCGCTGCTAGAAGCATTGCTGGAAAGGTTAGATGCAATGTGTGCAGTAGGCTTGGGATATCTGGATTTGAACCGGACGACCCCCAGCTTATCGGGTGGTGAATCCCAGCGGTTAAAAATGGTCCGGCATCTGGGAAGTAGTCTTACCGGGATCGTTTACATAATTGATGAACCAAGTACCGGGCTTCATCCAGCAGATATTGTTAAATTGAATATATTAATTGGTAAACTACGCGACAAAGGCAATACCATTCTGATGGTAGAGCACGATCCTGACATGATAGCGATAGCCGAGCATGTTATTGATTTAGGGCCGGGAGCGGGCAAGCAAGGCGGGAAAATTGTTTTTGAGGGTGACCTGTCGGCACTTAAGCAATCCCAAACCTTGACGGGAAGATATTTCTCTTCACGGGCAGAGATAAATAAGAGACCGAGATGTGCTAAAGGTTATATTTCGGTAAGAAACGCCACATTGCATAATCTGCATAACTTATCGGTAGACGTGCCTTTGAGCGTTATGGTCGCTGTGACGGGGGTCGCGGGATCGGGAAAAAGTTCATTCGTCATAGGAGCCCTGGCGCCACAATGTCCGGACTCGATCGTTATCGATCAAAAACCGATACATACTTCGATTCGATCGCATATTGCTTCCTGGTGTGGTGCATTTGATACGATCCGTTCGCTGTTTGCCGAAAAAAACCATGTGTCAGCGTCGTGGTTCAGCGCCAATGCTAAAGGCGCCTGTCCGGAATGTAATGGGCTAGGGGTAATACAAACCGATCTGGCATTTATGGATACGGTTACGTTGCCATGTGAGGCCTGTCAGGGGCAGCGCTATAATCCACAGGCGCTAAAATATCATTATCAAGGAAAAAATATTGCGGAGGTATTATCTCTGTCGATTAACGATGCTGGCGATTTTTTCCTGAATGAGCCACAGCTCAGGCCAATTTTTCGTAGTCTGGTCGACGTCGGGTTGGGATATTTGCGCTTGGGGGAATCGTTAAATCATCTTTCAGGCGGTGAATGCCAGCGGCTGAAGTTAGCGTCACAATTAAACCATGATAGTGACATGTATATTTTCGATGAGCCAACCACCGGACTTCATCCCAGTGATGTTGCCTCGCTGCTGAAACTCTTTAACCGACTGGTAGAACGCGGAAACACCGTCATTATTATTGAACATAATATGGAGTTGATCGCTCAGGCTGACTGGATTATTGATATTGGACCTTATGCCGGGCAAGAAGGGGGAAAATTACTGTTTAGCGGTACACCTGAATCGATGCTGACCTGTCGCCATTCTTTAACCGCGGAGTGGTTGCGCATACATTGCCAGGTAGAGTGAGAGATAGTGGTCGGGACAGCCAGAAGAGACTGGCAATAATGTGATGCATGCTCATTATTATACTGATGTATTGTCCCGTTAATTTTATTAGTCTACAGGCCAGTGGTAATCGCGATCCAGCCAGCCATCCAGGTCATAATCCATCATGCATTGTTCGGCGAAACCTTTATATTCTTGTATCTGCCCCGACATTTGTGCGGCGAGCAACAGTTCGATACGAACATTTTCATGACTGCCGGTATAATTTCGTTCATAGAGTTCGTGTCTGCTGGCGAACTCTGTTCCTACAGAGTCCCAGATTAGTTTCATAAGCTTGACCCTTTCAACGGCATCCATACCGTTGGAACCGCGCATATATTTTTTCAGATAAGGCTCCAGTTCCGGCGCGGCAAAATCTTTGGCATGCGAATTGATATAAATAAGCGCGCTGCCAAGATCTTGTTCAATAATTTCTTTGATCCGTGGATAGCCGAGACTCATAAACCAACGGTAGGCTAAACCATAATCCAGGTTAGGCAGGAGGGCGCCGTTGTGCCAGGGATTCGGCGATTTAGCCATAGCATCGCTTATGGCCCAGAAGAGGTTGCGCCAGGCCAGCATTTCCCCGACGCGGGTCTGTATACCGCGGAAATCGGCTACGCCGGTGGCTTCCACGCCTTTAATGAATAAACCACAGATAAAATCGATTTTTACCGCCAGACGCGTCACACCGTGGAACGTAGAGCGGTGCAGAAAGCCAGAACTGGGTAAAAACGTGGCCGCTTTAGCCGTATCGCCGTAAATAAAAATGTTTTCCCAGGGAATCTTCACCTTATCCAGAATGAAGATCATGTCATTCTCGTCGTAGCGGGAGGATAGTGGATAGTCAAAGGGACTGCCGACCTTTTCGGCGGCTAAGGAGTAAGAGGGGCGGCAAACCAGCTTCAGCCCTGGGGCATTCATGGGTAAGGTGCATACCAGGGCAAATTCTCTTTTTTTGACAGGTAAACCGTAATGCGCGATGAAATTGTAATGCGTCAAGGCAGAGCCGGTAGCAACCACCTTGGCACCGCTAACAATCACGCCATCATCACACTCTTTTTCGACGTGAATGCAGATATCTTCAATCTGGTCGGGCGGGAGATTACGGTCGATAGGGGGGTTGATGATGGCATGATTCCAGTAAAGTAGCTCCTCTTGTGAACGTTTGTACCAGTGTCTGGCGTTATCCGCATATTCTCCGTAGGCCTCGGGATTGGCGCCGAGAGTCGTAAGAAACGAGGCTTTGAAATCAGGGCTCCTTCCTAGCCAGCCGTAGCTTAGCCGCGCCCACTGGGCGATTGCGTCGCGATCGCGTATCAGGTCGTCAACAGAATGAGGAACGCGGAAGAACGGATGGGTGACACCACCGCTGCCGGTATCACACGGCGTGGTTAATATAGCTTGATACTTTTCGTCATGGAGCGCGTCGTATAATTTAGCTATAGACAGTGCTGAATTGCGAAACGCTGGATGTGTAATAACATTGTCGACCTTTTCACCATAAGCCCATATTTCTCGCCCATCATTCAGACCCGCCAAAAAGTCATTACCGGTAGGTAACGATACTGATTTATTTCCCATGTCAGCTCTCTCCGAATATCAGTTTTTCAACACTTCCTTTAAACGGCATCTTGTTGACTAAGAGTTACCGTTGCTGTTAAGGCGTTCTGTATCAGCCATTGATAAATAGAAAATGCGTCTTGCGTCAGGAATGACTCGTTATGAAATTGTATGGAGGCAACGTTACCTGACGATAATGCGACAATTTCACCGGAAGGGAGTCGTTCCAGCTGGACTGTTTTGTCATGCTCCGGGCTGTACCAGCATGGCCGCTGATGGAGTGCGGAGAAACTGTTATAGAAACCAACTGTGTGAGGTTTTCCCTGGATGGATATCTGATGTTGGCTACCCTGGCGGTTATTGACCAGCCGCTCGATCGGAATGCCTAATTCGGCGCAAATTAACTGATGCCCCAGACAAGTCCCGATTAACGGACGTTGCTCCCGCAGCCGTTGCGCAATAATTTTTCGGCCCACGCGTATTTTGTCGAGTTGTACATTGGTTGGATCGCCAGGCCCGGGCCCAATGAATACGATGTCGCGATCGGTGAGCTGAGTTACCTTGCTCAGGGAGTCATACCAGGGAATGAGGGTAACGGCGCAACCCGCGCTGCGTAACTGATAGGCAATCATGGCGGTGAAGTTGTCCTCCATGTCGATCAGTGTGATGGCATGATGAGAGAGTAAAGCGCACGGGCCCAATTGCGAGTTATCCAGCCAAAAGGCGGAGGCGCGTGCATTCCGTTTTGCCAGTATCTGGTCAGCCCGATGGCGAAGTTCTGCAGACAATCCTGTTCGGTTTGGCGTCCCGGCGCTTGTTCCAGAGAAGAACGAATGCATTAGCCCTTGTAATTTGGCGCGTGTTTCACCGGCTTCATTTTGTGCGATGGAACTTCTGACGATGGTTGAACCCGCCGTAAGCCGAAAATGTCCCTGAGCGGTAATATCGGCCGTGCGGATCATTATGGCCGAGTCCAGATAACGTTTACCTTCTTGCGTACCCGTTATAGCAACGATGCCGCTGTAATAGCCGCGTCCGCGGCGTTCTCGCCGGGCAATAACTTTACAGGCGCTTTCTATTGGGCTTCCGGTCACTGTTGGCGCAAATAGCGATTGCCTGATGATTTCTTTCAGGCTGCGATCTGAGTTGCCATGGATAAAATATTCGGTATGCGCGATGTGCGACATAGCTTTGAGCTTCGGTCCGGATACCTGAATATCATGCTGACAGATGCTACTCATCATTTTGAGTTCTTCATCCACCACCATAAATAGTTCGTCGCGCTCTTTTGTATCCTGCAGAAAATCATCCAGCACGTGCGTCATATTCCCGGAGTCGGGGTATTTAAACGTGCCGCTGATAGGATTCATCGCCACGTTCTGCTCATCAACCTGGATATGCTGTTCAGGCGTACTACCCATGAAATAGCGGCTGCCGGTGAAGATCATCCATGTCCAGTAAGACCCGCATTCAGATTGCAGTAGCCGTTTGTACAGCGTCAGCGCATGGCGGATACTGAAGTTGGTTATATCGCCCTCCAGACTGCGTGAAATCACAAAGTTGCTGCCTTCTCCGGAGCTGATTTCCTGATCAATGACGGTATCAACAATGTCGCCATACGTTTGGTCATCAAGATCGAATTGCAGGTTTCGTGGCTTGATATCATAGTCATTAATGGCTGCGATAAACGAATCTATGGGGTAATAATCTTGCCGCTCAATGTGCATGACGATCGTCTGTTCACCATCGTCAATGCAGGCATAACCTTTTTCTTTTACCTGATTAAATGGCAATAAGATCAATTTGTTAAACGAGCTTTTTCCCTTCCCGTCCAGGGGCGGATCCAGCGCTAATTCTGAAAGGGATTGGTTTAGCTCAATATCCCCTTCAAGAAATAATACTGCGTTGATAGGTTCGCATTGGGGGCGGTAAATACAGGCAAAGGGTCTATCAAGATTGACCAGATGAGCCGAAAGCTCGTCGGGCTGTGCTGTGCCTTTAGATAACATCATCATCTCCTGGAGTGCCGTGAGGATCTTTAATGTTCCAATGCGTCGATAGCTTGTCGGGTTGACAGCACGACTGAACTGGTTTCCGCAGCTAGCTCAAGCGCCAGACGATGCTTTTCTTCGGAGAAATCGGCTAGCGCATCGGCAATAAAAAATGTCTCGATATCATTGGAGTACGCCTCTTGCGCTGTGCACAAACAACCGATATGGGCGTAAACGCCACAGACGATCAGCTGATCGCATTTGAGTTCGTGCAAAGTACTCAGAAGGGGAGAGTTAAAGAAGGCGCTGTAACGCCACTTCGTTAATACCCACTCATTTTCCAGAGGCGTCAACGGAGGAACTATCTGTTTATGCTCCTGGCTGCCGTTCATACCTGAACCCCATAGACTGTGCAGCAAGCCACGCTGCTGTGGCGTCATGTCGCCGGGTTGGGCTGTATAAAATACGGGTACATGAAGACGTCGGGCGACGCTAAGCAAGCGGTAAATGTTGTCGATCACCTGCGCTATCGGTGAGGCGTCAGCAGTGTAAAAATCGAGAAAATAACGCTGCATATCATGTATGAGTAGCGCGGCTCTTGAACTGTTGGGTTGCCAGTCTGCAATTGATTTGGGTAATTGGCGTTCTGTCGGCAGTGGATAGGGCTGTATCTTTTCCATGTTATTCTCCTTGTACGCTTAGCAGCTGCCGAGTGCGGCGCCACCGTCGACCAATAACGTTGATAGCGTGGTTTGCCCTGATTCTTCGCACAGGTAAAAGCAGACCGCGGCAGCAATTTCTTCCGCCGTGGCGACTTTGTTGAGTGGAATACCGATGCGAAATTGTTTTGGATTACCGTTAAGCGTGTTTTGCCGGTCACTTTCGCTATGCCACATGCCGCGCAGCATCGGCGTATCGGTTGAACCGGGAGCGACAACATTACACCGGATCCCATACGGAGCGACCTCCAGCCCCAGAGCATAAGTAAATGCCTGGGCAGCGGCTTTTGAGGCGCAGTAGGCGGCCATCGTCGCCCGCGGCACGCGCGCTGCGTTTGAGGCGATAGTGACGATGCTGCCTTTGCGCTGAGCCATCATCAGATTGGCTGCATGGCGGCTGGTGTTAAATACGCCAGTCGCGTTGACGGCAAAAGTTTTCGTCCAATCTTGAGGCTGTGTTTCGGCCACGCTGGCGTGGCACAGTACGCCGGCGCCGTTGACCAGATAACCCACCGGACCCAGTTGGCGACCGATTGCGGTAAAGGCTTCTGCTACGCAGCGGTCGTCGGCAACGTCCACCGTAAAGCCTGTAATGGGCTGCGGATGGTTATTTTGTAGTGTGGCTACAAGGGTTGCCAGCCGAGTGGCGTTATTATCAAGAAGCGCCAGTGAAACCCCTTCTTTCGCCAGCGCGTGGGCAACGGATTCGCCAATGCCACCGCAGGCGCCGGTAATAACGGCAATGTAGTCTTTATCAAAGGTCATTTTGTCTCTCTTTCCAGTGAGCTAATAACATCTGCGTTTGCGCTACGTTCAGGCGTGGGTCGCAGAGAATTTGCTTAAGTTGATGTTCTTCAGGATGATTATTTTCACAGAAGCATTCGATGACCGGGTTCGGCGTTGCTTCCAGATGGAGTCCAGCGGCGCAGGCATTATGTGATTTCACCTGCCTCATGAAACCGGAGATTTCAGCCATCATGTCGCTAAGCTCGCGGCGTTTATTGCCTGCCCGCGTTTTCCCGGTATTCCCATGCATTGGATCGCACATCCATAACACCGGCGTTTCGGTTGCCTGTGCGGCCTGAATCAACGCGCCTAAACGATGAATATGTGAGCGGCCAAAACGCGAAATAAAAGTCAGACGTCCAGGAATACGCTGAGGATTGAGCTGTCGGCAAAGTGTCGCGATGAACGATGGCGTTACGGTGGCGTCAATCTTGCAGGCAACAGGGTTGGCGATATTCGCCAGCATGGCGATATGTGGGCTGTCAGGCGCAAGAGTACGAATGCCGATCCAGGGCCAATGGGTGCTGGCTAAATAGGATTCTCCCTGGGGATTAGTGCGGATTTGAGTAGTTTCATAGTCCAGCAACAGCGCTTCATGGCTGGTCCAGATGGGATGAACATCGCGAGGATATTCCCGTTCGTAACGTTTAATTTCGGTCAGCGTTTCCGCCGCAGCATGGTAGCTCAGCAACATCCTTTGCGGATCGTTACGCCTGGCTTCTGGCGTCGCTTCGGGCCTGTTGACTGAATCACCGCGCCACACGGGAAGTACCCTGTCGCCATTGACTTCGTTGTGTTGTGAGCGTGGTTTAGCATATTGACCGGCAATTCTACCTACCGTCAATATTGGCAGTCCCGTCAGAGTTGAGAGTTCGCGGGACATTTGCTCGAGGAAGGTCAATTTTTTCCGTACATGTAACGCGCCAGATTCGCAAATTCTTTCAGCGCAGTCGCCAGCCTGAAATATCATTGCTTTACCTGCATAAACGGCGGCTAATGCTTTATTAAATTCGCTTATTTCTTCAAAGTTTAATAATTCTGGAAGAGTGTCTAATTCACTTATGACCAGGGCAAGCATGTCCTTATCGCTCCAGAACGGCTGTTGCCAGTTGGACTTATTGCCAGGAAATGATGTCATTTCTAATCTCTCACTCGAAATTTAACAGGTTTTCCGTTTGTTTTTTAACAAAAAAGCGATGAGAAAGTACTATTCCTTGTCTGTTTAATGGACATGAAAGACGATACGTTTTGCACAAAGATTGCACGCCAATGGGTTCCGCATGTCAATCAAAAAAGTTGATTTTTTATTGTTGTTTTTTTAAATATTTGAATTTATTGATTATTATTTTTTAGTGTTTTTGGTTTTTTTCTATATGATTTTTTTTTGGAAATCAAATTGACTGAGGGTTAGGTTCGAAGATAGACTATTGAAAACAACGCTTGGTTATGCTTGTGTTGCTTATATGTTGCCTGTCCTGCTGCGCTTTTTTGAGGCGTCTCACGGTAAACTGGCGGCATTTCTTTAGATCTTTAAATTCTTCTTCAAGAGAAGATTTTATGCGTGTGAACATTCCTAATTCTCCAGGAGAGAGTGATGACGCATTCAGCATATGCCAATCAGTTAAAGGCTGTTCCTGATATATTTGATGAGATATCGCAACGTTTTCCGGACAGGGTTGCGTTGATTTTTGAACAAAGAAAAATAACCTATCGAAAACTTGCTGAGCAATGTTCAGTGCTGGCTGCAGTATTGCAAAAGAATTGTCTGATAAAAGGCGATGTCGTTGCAATAAAAATAGAACGTAGCCCGGAGTTATATATTTTTATGCTGGCGCTGATGAAAATAGGCGCTGTTATGGTTCCCGTGAACTCGAGTAGTCCTGAGCGCTATATGGGTGAGATTTTACGTGCGGCAGGAGCCAAATACCTCATTAGCGATGATGTAACAAGCGTGCCCGGCGGGGCATGGCAGGTGTTGTCGAGCAGGACGCTGATACAAAACTGCGCTCAACAAAGAAGCGGGAATTATCCGGTATTAAGCGCTGATGATCCGGCGCTTATATTGATGACCTCTGGATCAACAGGAAAACCGAAGAGCGTGCTCATAGCTCATCGCGGGATTGCCAGACTGAGTCTGCCGGTACCGGCGTTGGGGAATAGCGAGCGGGACTGCTATTTGCAAATTGCAGATGTTTCATTCGCTGCCTCAGCGAATGAAATCTGGATGGCTCTATTGACCGGCGCGTGTCTGACGATTGCGCCGCCTGGCTTGCCAGATTTGATGGCCCTGGTACGGCAGATCGAATCGGATAATGTGACGGTGCTATTCCTCTCTGGCGGACTGTTCCGGCTATTTGTCGAGGTTTCGGTTGAAACACTGCATATACCTGATTGTGTGGTGGTGTCGGGCGATTTTGTCAACCCTCGTCTATTTAGCGTGGCGGCGCAGGCAGGTAAAGCAAAAATATTCAATGGATTAGGATGCACGGAAAATTCAGCGATCTCGTCTCTCTATCATGTTCAGCCCGAGGGGCAATTATCCAGTGAATCTCCTGTACCGGTTGGTACTCCACTCCCTTTGGTTGAGATGGTGGTGTTCAATGAACGTTTGCAACCCTGTACCTGCGGTGAATATGGGGAATTATTTATTGCAGGGGCTGGAGTTGCATTGGGGTATTCCGATCCGCAACTGACGGCGGAAAGGTTTATCTCCATCCCGTATCAAGGCGCAGACGTGCTTTTTTATCGTACCGACGATCGGGCAACGTGCGACCAGGATCGCAATATCGTCCTGGTCGGACGAGGCAACCATATTTGTAAAATACGTGGCTTCCGCATCAATCTCGCCGGTATTGAGCACCTGTTGCGTTTACATCACGCTGTGGAAGATGTGCTGATTGTAGTAGAGGAGACGCCGGATGAACCGCGATTACATGCCTGTTATGTCACGCAGGATGACGCGCTATCCGTAGCGGATTTAAAGAATCACCTCGCTATGCATGCTCCTGCCTGGATGATACCTGAAAAATTTAGCCGTGTGCCGGTCCTGCCAATGACCGCTAACGGCAAAAAAGATCGTTTACGCTTAAAAAATTCTTTACTGGAACAGGTGTAAATATGGACAACGTTGAGCAACAGCTACTCTCGATTTGGCAGGAGATTATTCATTCAGCGGTGATTAACCCGCAAGATAATTTATTAGACCAGGGTGGTAACTCATTACATTTCATAAAGTTAGCATCAATGGTAAGCAAGGCATTCAATTTGGCTGTCTCGCCGGCTGACATTTTCACAGCGGGAACTATTGCCGCGCTGGCTCAGACCATTCGGCAAAGGCAGCAGGTTTAATACCTGGAGTTGGGACTGCCAACAATCAGGAAGGATTTTACAGGGAATTTTAAGAGGGGGATAAAATGCCATCATTTAATAGCGGCGAGTCAAATAAGGGCTGTTTGAATAAGGCGTGTGGAGAAATTGCGGTAACGTATCTGGCAGCGACACCCGGGCAGCAGGCAATGTGGTGGCTGGATAATACGCTGGATCAGCCCCAATGCTATAACGTGCCAGTGCTGCTGACCGTTAATGCGGCACTGGACGCTGATATTATGCAGCGCGCTGTGGCTGAGTTGACCTCGCGCCATGAAATATTCAGAACGCGTTTTGTTTACCTTGACGGTACACTACAGCAGCGTATCGGCGCTGATGGCTATCTCTCTTTTTCCCATCGAAAATCCGGACAGAATGAAACGGCTGAATCGGTGACTGCACAACTGGCGGCTAGTCGTTTATCACTAGCCGAGGGTCCGTTGAGTATCATTAATATGCTCAGTTCAGACTCGGGTACAACCTGGCTAGCATGCTGCTTCCACCACATCATTATTGATGCCCCCTCAGTACGTATTGTCTTGCATGATTTGCTGCAAATCTATTGTGCGCTTGACGAGAAACGCGCTCTGCCAGCGTTTAACGGCACGGGAAGCTATCAGGAATTTACTCGTTGGCAGGCAGCGTCCCTTGCGGCGACAGAGTGTGAAGACATGCGGGATTACTGGCGGCAGGCACTGCATCCGGCTCCGCCACTATCAGACCTCCCGGTCGATTTTCCCCGTCGTCTTCGGGAAGATACCAAAGCCGCCTATACCATGCAGGCCCTGAACGAACATGAAGCGGACTCACTACAGCGGCACGCAAGATCGTTGTCAATGACTCCCTTTATGTATATGTCCATGTGCTGGCAATTTTTCCTTAGCCGCATGAGTGGGCAGAACGATATTACCGTTGGCGTACCTTTTACTCTGCGGGATCGTAGCGAGTTTGCCGAAACGCCGGGATATATGATCAATACTCTGCCTGTTCGCGTGCAGGTCAATGAAGATGACACAGTCAGGACGCTGGCTGCAAAGGTGCGTCAATCTTTTATTGGTGCACATTTCAATAAGCTGATCCCTTTCAATGAAATTGTCGCACTGTCGCGTGAAAACGCGGGGCAGGACAGCCCACTATTCAGAACGTTGCTGGTTATGCCCGATACCCGGACGGATATTTTCAACGACTTACCTTTTAAGGTCATGCTGGAGGACTATTTTAGCCAGATGGCAAAATACGATCTGACGTTGTTCTTTGAAGCACAACCGCAATGGAAGCTGACGCTGGAGTATAAGACGGCGTTGTATCATCCGCAGACCATTGACTACTGGCTGAAAATATTCCGCCATTTATTGAGCGCGATGGGCGAGGACAGCGAGGTATTACTGTCATCCCTGAGGCTGTTGGATGCACCGTTAAGTCGTGAACTGGTTGTTCGATCCAGCCTTAAGCCGTGCGCGGAGGCCTGGCGATTTGACGCTCTGGCGGCTTTCAATCAGCATGCTGTAAGCCACTCTGCGGATACTGCGTTAATTACCGCTAATGGCACACGATCGTATGGTTGGTTAGCGGAACGTTCAGGGCAGATTGCCGCTTACCTGCAGCAGCAGTTAAATATCGCTCCTGGCAAACGTGTTGCGTTATTACTGGAAAGGAATGCCGAGGCGATTGCCACTCTGCTTGGCGTGTTAAAAACCGGCGCGGCCTACATTCCGATCGATCCACAATACCCGCAAGAGCGCATTGGTTACATGTTGCAGGACGCCAGCGTGGACTGCATCGCCACGACGCGATCGCTGGTAGAAAAATTCCCAGTGTCTGGCTCCGTGCCTCTGTTGTTAATCGATGATATTCCCCCGGAGTACCCTGGGGAATGGTCTTATATCAAAAGAATGCCCGACGATGAGCTGTATATCATTTATACATCCGGTTCAACCGGGCAACCCAAGGGAGTACGGTTATTAAATAAAACGCTCGATAACCTGATTAAGTGGCAACGAGATGTATCTGAGTGCGGTCAGGGAGATTGTACTCTGCATTTTATGTCACTTTCTTTTGATGTATCGGTTCAGGAGATCTTCGGCACGTTAGCCTGCGGCGGGCGCTTATATATTGCCAGTGAAGAAGAGCGGAGAGATCTGGATCATCTGCAAGAGGTGATCCTGGAGCAGGAAATTAATCGGCTCTATTTTCCCTATGTTGCTTTGCAGCAGTTCGCGCATTTGAGCGCATTGGCCAACAGGCAATTCCCGAGTTTAAAAGAGGTCTACTCCACCGGGGAACAGCTCGTACTCACCGCGGATATTAAACATTTTTTCAGGCAGCCCGTTCGCCTGATTAATCTCTATGGTCCCTCCGAAAGCCACGTTTGTTCCGCGTATGTGCTGCCGCCGGAAAGCGATAAATGGGGAGATGCAGCGTCCATTGGTTACCCTCTACCCGGATTCAGTCTGTTGGTGGTGGATGAGCATCTGCAGCTGGTTCCCGCCGGTGTCGCCGGTGAACTACTTATCGCTAGCGATTTTCTGTCTCCCGGCTATCACAATAAAAGTGAAGAAAGCGCTCGACGTTTTATCTCTGCTGAGGGCTTTGCAGCACAAAGTTGCCACGCGTATCGTACCGGTGATCTGGTGAGGCTGGAGCATGACGATCGGTTCAGCTACCTTGGCAGGATAGACAATCAGTTAAAAATTCGCGGTTTTAGGATCGAACCGTCAGAAGTAGAGGCGGCCATCAATGCTCTGGAGGGCGTGCAGGTTTCAGCGGTAGTTGGCAGGGCAGATCATTCAGGAAGCCAGCAGCTCATCGCCTTTATTGCTGGTTTATTGGATGATAAAGGCAATCAAAAGGATAAGATCAAACGCGGCCTTCGCCTGGTGCTGCCGGAGTATATGGTTCCCACAGAGTTGGTCTTTGTGGATAAGCTGCCTACCACGCCTAGCGGGAAAATCGATCGTAAAGCGTTGCTTAAGGTGGATATTATTGTTGAATCATCAACGCAGATGCCAGAGCGGTCTCTGACGAAAACTCAGGAGCAGGTCAGGGCGCTATGGGAAACATTATTTCCGGGACGTCACATCGCACTGCACGATGATTTTTTCGCCATTGGTGGGCATTCTTTGTTGGCCACACAGCTGGTTTTTCTGCTGCGTAAGGCGTTCGATTGCGATATTCCTCTACGTTTGTTATTTAATCACCCAACCTTGTCGGCTATGGCTGAGTCCATCGACGGCTATATTGCCAGTGAAAAGGGGCGCGTCGATGCCGTTGATCGTTCCTTTGTTCAGGATGGATATGAACGTATACATTGGCAGGGGTGTGTGTGTTCAACCCCTGGGCTGACGCTGCTTACCGGGGCGACAGGATTTTTGGGCATCTACCTGCTGCGTTCATTGCTATTGGCCGGGACTCAATCCGTGCTCTGCATGATAAGAGCCAGGACGCATGAGCACGCATTGGCTCGTTTGCGTGAAAATGCGTTGCGTTACGGAATCGCCGATGAGATTGATTTTTCCCGGGTTGAAGTTTGCCTCGGCGATGTTGGCCAGCGCAATTTAGGGTTAAGCTCTGAAGCGTATAGCCGTTTGGCAGAGCGAGTGGACACGGTATTCCATGCGGCCGCACAGATTAATTTTTTGCTCTCTTATTCTTCGGTAAAACAGTCAAATGTGCAGGGTACGCTGAATATTTTAGCTTTCTGCGGTTGTGGCGGACGAAAAACGCTGCACTATTTATCCACTATCGCCGTATTTTCTCCACGCTATCCTGAATCGCCTATCGTGGAACATTGTGTACCGGGGCACCCGGAAGCACTGTCGATAGGTTACACGCAAAGTAAGTGGGTGGCTGAACGCTATGTTATACAGGCCAGAGAACAAGGACTTGACGCTAACGTATTTCGCATAGGACGTATTGGCGGAGATAGCCGAAGTGGGGCCTGCCAGAGCGATGATTTTTTATGGCGACAGATAAAAAGCTTTATCCAGATGGGATTGGCGCCGGATCCGTCTTCACTATCAACGGACCTGCTGCCTGTCGACTTTGTCGCTGAAGCGATAGTTGCCTTAGCGCGTTCAGAGGCTACGCGACAGGAAAACTTCCATATTTTCCATCCTCAGAGCACTCGGTTTGATCCGGTGTATCGGGCGATTCGTTCTCTGGGTTATCCGTTGGAAACGACTTCTGACGGCGAGTGGTTGCAACAACTTGAGCTGTGTGTCACCCAGGGGCGCGAGGTTGCGCTGGGGCCGGTCATTCATCTCTTTAAAGAGAATTTGTTGGATACTGGCGACAACGCCTACGGTAATCCAGAGACGACTAAGCGTATTGCACAATTGGGTTTGCGCTTTCCTGAACTGTCGGAGGAGACATTCAAACGTATGATCGTTTATTTCCAGCGGCAGAAAGAAATCGTCTAACAATACTTTTATCAATTTCATCAAGAGGATAATAAAATGGTTCCGGCATTATTTGATAAATATATTTCGGCAGTGATGGAGAAGTCATCGGATAAGCTGGCATCCCTTTTCTCTGTTAATGGACGTTTGTCGTTGCCTTTTCGTCGCAACAGGGAGGTGATTATTGGACGTGATAATATTCGCTTACACTATGCTAATGGCTTTGGCGTTGCGCCCTTACGCTTTACCTCCATAGAGGATGAACGATTCCACTATACGAATAATCCCGATGTCGTCATTGTTGAATATAAACTACATGGAAATACTCTGCCGGATGGAAAGCAGTTCTCTTTGTTGTATATTAATGTGATTAAAATGAATAATGGCGAGATAACAGAGTTAATAGATTATGAGGATGTGTTAAATAGAGAATATATCTTTCAGGATGAGTAGGATAGTTCTTGTTTTATTAATAGGGCGAAAGTTATGATGACTTTTCATTCCTTGAAGGGATGTGGTAAAATGGTAAGCTTAACTTATTGTAAACGGCATCAGGAGAATGTATGGAAATGAATAAAAAAGTGGCTAGTGGTTCCGAGCGCGAAATATCATTGAGTCGTCAATTTGAAGATGCTTTAGGAAATTTGCAATGTGTACTTGTTGCACGTCGCTCGTTGATTAATCCTGATGGCATTAACTGGCCGCAGTACGATACATTGTATATTTTGCGTCAGTTCCAGCCGATGACTCCAAGCGCAATTGGTGAAAAGCTCGGATTTGCGCGTAGTAAAATGTCCAAAATTCTGAGGATGTTGAAGGATAAGCACTTTGTTGAACAGGAATCGGCAGAAAGCGACAAAAGAGAAATGCTGACGCGGATTACGGAAAAAGGTATTGAGTTCCTGAATTCTGCAGAGTCCAGCAGGCGCATCATGGCTGAGCAGGTGGCATCCTGCATGTCTCAGGGCGAAATTGCTATTTTCGCTGAGCTCTGTACAAGGGCTGCAAATATATTACATGAGAATATTAAAGGTAAACTCGAAGACACCAGCGAAAATTAATAAGGTTTATGGTGATAAAACGCTAAACTGGTCGCTGGCGCGAAGTTCTCTTTGCCTAATGCGCAATCGAATATATGGCATAGGGATTGTGCTAAAATATTACTATGGGATGATGTTGAACGCGAGCTATATATATAAGTTATGGTGAGATTTTTTTAAATGCAGAACATAAAAAAGTCAGTTTTGACCTGGCAGTTCCCTCTTCGTATAAAGCCAGCTTTGCGATAAGGGGGCGTTTTTGTGGCGTAACAGTATTTTTTCAAGTCTGAGTTAATACGTTTTCTTGCAGTGAACGATGGTATTTAATTGAAGGTGATTTAATCTTTTTTGCTGCTTTTGTGCAGATTTACAGTCTATTCAGATAACGGAATTATTTTACGCCGCCGCGCATATATGTCATATGTAACATACTCTTCTGTGCATTCTTCAAAAAAATCTGACCACCACTGTATCATTTCGATTCTGGCTGCCAGATGCTGCGCTTTATGCACATAACTGAATGACCCGCAATCTGACTCAACATTCTCCGGATACGAAGGAATAAATCAAAACATAGCAGAAAGACTTTTACCCCAACCCGTTAAATCAAAAACATATAGGAATTCACAGAAGGCATAAAAAAGAACAGAGGTACCCGGAGAGGGCGCCACTGAATGATGATGGCAGAGGGTGAATTCAAGATGCCAGCCGAGATCGCTGCGTCCGACCATCACGCCGCTAAAGCCGTCATGATCGGCAAACTGCGCGATTTGCTCCAGCCCAAGGCCTGTGCAGTACATGTGGCAACTGAGTGAAAGGTCGGTGACCGGCCTGGCGATGCGGATAGCGTTAAGCGTCATAACAGCCTGTATCGATAAAGGTTTGGTCGATTGACTGTATCCGCTTTTGCGGCGGCCATTTGTCACAAAGAGCTTTTAACGCGCCCGGCAAAGCGAATTTATTCGATTGTCTCTGCGGCGCGTTTTATCTAGAATCTTCGCTTTCGGAGAGAGAAAATGTCCGTTGCTGATTCCCTTCTTGCTTACTCTTTTGCTGCGCTGTTGCTCACCCTTACCCCAGGCCTGGATACCGCTTTAATTCTGCGAACCGCGACCGTTGAAGGCGGAAAAAAAGCCTTTCAGGCGGCGCTGGGCATTGATACGGGATGTTTTATCTGGGGGGCGGCGGTCGCCTTCGGTCTTGGGGCGCTGCTGGCGGCATCGGAGCTGGCGTATGACCTGCTCAAATGGTGCGGGGCCGCCTATTTATGCTGGCTGGGCATTCAGTTAATTCTCAAGCCGCGCGGCCATTTTGTTCATCAGGACAGGGCGACGGCGCCGGCAAGTAACTGGTTTTTAAAAGGGATGATGGGCAATGTGCTCAATCCGAAAATGGGGATCTTTTACGTCTCTTTCCTGCCGCAGTTTATTCCGACCGGCCACTCGCCCATCGTCTGGACGTTCCTGCTGGTCGCCATCCACGTGGCGATCGGGACGCTCTGGTCGTTAACGCTAATCCTGACCAGCCGCTCTGCCGCTCGGCTATTAAAGACGCCGCTATTTATTCGGTGGATGGACCGCGCAACCGGCGGCCTCTTTATGTTATTTGCTGCCAAACTGGCTTTTAGCCACCGTTAAATCCCTCTGGACAAGGATGTCCAGCGCCTCACTCCACATTTCGTTACTCGCCGAAGCATCCCCCGGCCGTTGCCGTAAAGTTTCTCCCCGCAGGCCGGGCGCTGCCGCATGGCGCTGCTTGCGCATCGTGGCAAGCGAAATCATAATAAATAAAGAATGATTATTATTGATGATTCTTTATTTGAGAATAATAATGGAGGGGAGTGGGTGAACGTTTTTGCAACCAGGCCGGAATGGAAGGCCTTTCTGCTGGCGCTGGCCGGTTCGGTCGTGCTGATCGTTGGCATGGGCTATGGCCGGTTTGCCTATACCGGGATCCTGCCGCTGATGCTCAATGAGCAGCTGCTGACGCTGCGTGAAGGTAATCTTGCCGCTTCGGCGAACTATGCCGGCTATCTGGCCGGCGCGCTGCTGCTGGCGAAAGCCAGGCCTGCGGACGCCAGGTGGCTAAGCCTGCTTTCCGCACTGTTGACGCTGGTGTGCCTGGCCTTACTGGCGTTCCTGGTTTCCCCCCTGGCGATTATTGTGGTGCGCGGAATTGCCGGATTACTCAGCGCGGTGACGCTGATCGCCGCCTCCCTCTGGCTACTGCAGCATATGAAGCACCCTAACGGCGCGCCGGTGCTTTTTTCTGGCGTCGGAATGGGGATATTCTTGTCGGCGGAATTTATCTCCCTGGGGAAGGCGCTGGCGCTCTCCAGCCAGCAGATATGGCTGATATGCGCGATAAGCTCTGGCGTGCTTTTTGTTCTCGCGCTGCGTCTGCTGCTGAGCCCCGCCGACTACCTTATCGCTTATCAACCCGCCGCGACCGCACACCGCGAGGAGGGCGAGGGGCGGGGGCGGGAGGCGTGGAAACTGCTGCTGATTTATGGCCTGGCCGGCTTCGGCTACATTATTACCGCCACCTATCTTCCGCTGTTTCTCAGCGGTTCGCTGAACGTTATCGATCCGGTGCAGATCTGGGCCATTTTCGGCCTCGCCGCCGTTCCCTCCTGCTTTATCTGGCATCGGCTGGTCATCAAGCTCGGCTACCGACGCGCGTTTACCCTTAATTTGCTGATTCAGGCAATCGGCGTCATTCTCCCGGCGTGGAGCCATGCGTTACCGTTTTGCATATTGAGCGCGCTGCTGGTGGGTTGCACCTTTTTGGGCACCGTGACCATCGCGCTGTCCGAGGGGCGGCGGCTTAATCATCTGGTTTCGTTCAATATGATTGCCGCCATGACCGCGACCTACGGCATCGGGCAAATCGTCGGCCCGCTGGTTGCCGGAACGCTGTATGACCGCAGCGGGTCGTTTAATCCTTCGCTGAGCGCGGCCGCCATTGCGCTGCTGGCTGCCGCCGCGCTGGTGGCGGCAGGGGCGGGGCGAGCGTCAAAGGTCGGAGGCTGACTCCAGAAGCTGGCGCATTTTCTCGAGAGCGGGAGACGCGTAGCCTTTGCGCCAGATAAGCTGGGTGATCGCCTGGCCAACCGGCCGCAGCTGGCTGGCTTCGGGCAGCGTCAGGATATCGAGCACGCTCTGCGGCACGATACCGGCATAGCCGCCGGAGGCGACGCAGGCGAGCATCGCGTGATAGGAGCCGACGTCCTGGATCTCGCTCTCCACCTCCTCTGAATGCGCCAGAAACGCTTCGCCCATCGCCCGGTAGGTACAGCCCTGCGCAAAGGCGGCAAAGCGAAAGCGCTGTGGGCTGGCGGGAAGCACCAGCAGCAGCTGTTCTTTAAAGATGGATACGTACTCCAGGTCATCGGGCGGAGGCGTTCCCTGCGGCAGGCTCACCAGCGCGCAATCCAGCGCGGCGTCCAGCACCTGTTGGGTCAGCTGACGGGTGGGCTGGGTTTTGAGGGTGAGCGTCACCTCCGGGCACAGCGCGCGAAACCGGGGAAGCAGCGGCGGCAGGCGGCTGGCGGCGGTGGCGTCCATCGCCCCCATGCGTAAATTGCCGCCCGGCGTCGCCGGATGCAGCGCCTGTCTGGCCTCTTCGGCCAGGCTGAGGATCTTCAGCGCGTAGCCCAAAAAATGTTCACCGGCGGGGGACAGCAGCATCCTTTTATTGCCGCGGGCAAACAGCTCCACGCCCAGCTCCTCTTCCAACTGGTGAATGCGGGTGGTGATATTGGACTGGGCGCGCCCCAGCCGCTTTGCCGCGCTGGTGACGCTGCGCTCTTGCGCCACCGTTTTAAAAATCTCTAATGTGGTGTGGTTCATATTTTTATTCTTAATTTGAAAATAATGTTGATCTTATCATCTCTAAAAGAGATTTTAATGGCCCGAACGCACAAATTTCAACAGGGCAAACCATGAGCAACAGGCTTACGCAGCAGCTTGATATTGATTACCCCATTATTCAGGCGCCGATGGCCGGCGTGTCGACGCCGGAACTGGTGGCAGCGGTCAGCGGGGCCGGCGCGCTCGGCTCGCTGGGGCTGGGCTCGTCAACCGTAGAGCAGGCTGAAACGCTGATTAACCGGACCCGGCGCTTAACCACCCGTCCGTTTAACGTCAATCTGTTTTGCCACGCCCCGGCGGTAAGGGATCCGCAGCGTGAAGCCCGGTGGCTGGCGCGGCTGCGCCCGGAATTTGCGCGCTTTGGCAGCTTGCCGCCGGAGACGCTGGCGGAAATTTATCTCAGTTTTCAGCAGCAGCCGCGGATGGCCGAGCTGCTGCTCGACCTGACTCCGGCGGCGGTGAGCTTTCATTTTGGCGTGCCGGATCGTGAAACCCTTCGCCGACTGCGGGAAAAGGGGATCGTCACTCTGGCGAGCGCGACCAGCGTGGCAGAGGCGCTGCTGGCCGTAGAGCAGGGAATCGATATGGTGGTGGCGCAGGGCTACGAGGCCGGCGGCCATCGCGGCATCTTTGATCCGCTGGCGCCCGACGGGCAGATGAGCACCTTTACTCTGGTTCAGACGATAAGACGGCATACCGATATTCCGCTTATCGCCGCTGGCGGCGTGATGGACGGCGCGGGAATTAACAGCGTAATGAACCTGGGCGCAGACGGGGCGCAGCTAGGGACGGCGTTTCTGCTGTGCCCGGAATCGTCCACGGATGGCGGATACCGTGAGGCCCTTAAAAGCGCATCTGACGGGCAAACGGTTTTAACCTCAGCCATTTCCGGACGCCCGGCGAGATGTCTGGTTAACGGCTGGCGTGAAATAAACGATCCACCGCTGATTCCGGCTTATCCCGTGGCTTACGACGCCGGGAAGGCGCTGGCATCGGCGGCGAAAGCGCAGGGAGATCGTCAGTACGGTGCGCACTGGGCCGGGCAGGGGGTGAGCCTGATTCGCGAGCTGCCGGCAGCGGAGCTGATACGCACCCTGGTGCGCGAAAGCGGGTTTTAATCGCGGATGGCGCGCGGCCATCCGCTTATTGTTAACGACGGTGGGCGAGGCCGCGGACCAGACGGTCGCCGGCCATCTGCACGCCCTGCACCAGCGCGACCAGAATGAGCACGGTACCGAACATCACCTCGTTATTGAAGCGCTGATAGCCGTAGCGAATGGCCAGATCGCCCAGTCCGCCGCCGCCAATCACGCCCGCCATCGAAGAGAAGCCGATCAGCATAACGATGGTCAGCGTGATGCCGGCCAGCAGCGTCGGCAGCGCTTCCGGCAGCAGCGATTTAAAGATCACGTGCCAGATATTACCGCCCATCGATAAAATCGCCTCGATACGCCCGTAATCCACTTCATCCAGCGCGTTCTCCGTCAGCCGCGCAAAGAACGGAAAGGCGCCAATGGTGACCGGAACCACCGCGGCGGTACTGCCGAGGGTGGTGCCAATAATCAGCCGGGTGAACGGGATCAGCGCGATCAGCAGCACGATAAACGGCAGCGAACGACCAAAGTTGATAATCGCGCCCAGCACGGCGTTGAGCTTCGGCATCGGCGCCAGGCCGTTGCGGCGTGAAACAAACAGCAGCACGCCGGTCGGCAGCCCGAGCAGCACGGTAAACAGCGCCGCCAGGCCGACCATATAAACGGTATCTACCGTGCCCTGAAGCAGCAGCGGCCAGAGATCTTCCCAACTCATGCTACTCCGCATAATGGCCTCCCGTGAAAACCGTGGCGAGCGAGGAAATCCCGCTCTGCCTGAGGATCGTGCAGCAGCGACTGCCGTAGCCGCGACCATGGCGCCACCAGCAAATCGGCAATTCTGCCGCTTTCAATAATCTCCCCGTGCTCCAGCAGCGCTGCGTGGTCGCAGAGGGTTTTCACCACTTCCAGCTCATGGGTGATCAGCACGATGGTGAGGTTCAGCTTTTGGTTGATATCCGCCAGCAGGCTGAGCACCGAGGCCGTGGTCTCGGGGTCGAGGGCGCTGGTGGCCTCATCGCACAGCAGCACATCCGGCCGCGCGGCCAGCGCGCGGGCGATCCCCACGCGCTGTTTTTGCCCGCCGGAAAGCTGTGACGGAAAGGCGGCGGCTTTATCCGCCAGCCCGACCAGTTCCAGCAGCTCCGCCACCCGCGCCTGGCGGGCGGCTTTCGGCACTTTGGCTATCTCCAGCGGCACCGCGACATTGTCGGCGACGCTGCGGGCGTGAAGTAAATTAAAGTGCTGGAAGATCATGCCGGTACGCAGCCGGTACTCGCGCAGCGCGGTTTTATCCATCCGGGTAATATCGTTCCCGTTCACAATAATGCGGCCCGACGTGGGCCGCTCCAGCAGATTCAGGCAGCGTATCAGCGTACTTTTGCCTGCACCGCTGCGGCCGAGGATGCCGTAAACGGCTCCTCTCGGCACCTGCAGAGAGACATCGTTTAGCGCCGGTCGGCCTGTTCCGGCATAGGTTTTACTCAGCCCGACAATCTCAATCATGACTGAGGAGCAACCGGGATCACCGAGCCGTTATATTGCTTACGAATAAATTCGGCAACCTGCGGCGAGGTGAGGTCTTTGGCCAGCGCCTTGATGCGCGGATCGTTCGCCAGCGCCGGCGTTGTCACCAGAATGTTGGCGTACGGGTTGTGGGTCGCGCTCTCCAGACCCAGCGCGTCTTTGGCCGGCACCAGCCCGGCTTCCAGCGCGTAGTTGCCGTTTATCACCGCCAGGTCAACGTCATCCAGCGACCGCGGGATCTGCGGTGATTCAATCTCAAGGATTTTCAGGTGCTTCGGGTTTTCCACGATATCTTTCGGCGTCGCCAGGGTGGTCGCCGGGTCGGTAAATTTTGCCGCCAGCTTAATCAAACCCTGATTTTGCAGCAGGAACAGCGCGCGGCTCAGGTTGGTGGTGTTATTCGGTACCGCCACGGTGGCGTTCTCGGGCAGCGATTTAAAATCTTTATGCTTGCGCGAATAGATCCCCAGCGGCTCAATATGGACGGTCGCCGCGACGGCGAAGGTTTTGCCCAGCGCTTTCTCCTGATCTTTCAGATAGGGGACGTGCTGGAAGTAGTTGGCATCGACATCGCCGTTGGCCAGCAGTTCGTTGGCGTTAACGCCGCTGGTGAGTTCGACGATTTTCAGGTCGAGGCTGGGATCGATCTTCTTAATGTAGTTAAGGATCTCGGCGTGCGGCACCGGGTCCGCGGCGACGCGCAGCGCGGCGGCCTGGGCGGAACTCCATGCCAGAGAGAGAGACAGTGCAACCCCTGCCAGTTTAAATGCGGCATATTTCATCATCTTATTCCTTGTGTTGTTGTTATGTTTATACCCGTCATACTTCAAATTGCATGTGCGTTGGCTGCGCGCGCTCACCCGAATCACTTACCAGAGTAAGCTCATCGGGATTCACTGACTTGCCGCCTGCCTGCAACCCGAATTATTTAGGGTCTACACGATCAATTGCTCGGCGCGTTCGCGAAAAACATCCTGGTAGTAGCGCTCGGCGACATCAGGATGCGAACGCAGACGCCCTTTCAGGTAATTCCAGCCCACCTCGCGCAGCAGCGGGTTTTGCGGGTCGCTATCCGGTCCGAGGGCTTCGCGGGCCAGCTCGTCGGGCAGCGTGTAGACGGGGACCACGGCATCCAGCTGGGCGCCGAGGAAGAAAGCGATCGACAGCCGCTGCTGGTCGGCAGGCGGCGAAACGACCCGGTGCACCGTTGCCCGCAGATAGCCGTTGGTTGCCAGCTCCAGCAGCTCGCCGATATTCACCACAAAGCTGCCCGCCAGCGGGGTCGCGTCAATCCAGCGGTCAGGGGAGACTTCGACCTGCAATCCTTTCTGCTCATCCTGCAGCAGGAAGCTGAGGAAGCCGGAGTCCTTATGCGCGCCAACGCCCTGGGCGCTCTGGGTCTCCTGCTGGCCGGGATAGCGGATCAGCTTGATATGTTCATTGGGCTTATCGCCATACAGGCCATCGAAGGCATCCAGCGGCAGGCGCAGCGATTCGGCGAAGGCGCGCAGCAGGGTGATCCCAGCCTGGGTCATTTCCCGTTGCCAGGTCAGTAATGTGGGTTTGAGCGAGGGCAACGCCTCTGGCCAGAGATTCGGCCCCTGCAGGCGCTGCCAGCGCGGCGCGCGTTCGCTAAGCTGCAGGGCCGGGCGCTCGGCGCCGATATCGAACTGCTCGCGCCAGTCGGGTTGACCGCGGGTTAATTCAGAAGCGGCGCGGTTGTAGCCGCGAAAATGCGGAGAGTGAATCATTGCCACCCTCTGCTTTTGATCGTCGGGCAGGGCAAAAAAGGCGCGGGATTGCTGCTGCACGGCCTGCTGCAGCGACTCATCGACGCCGTGGTTGATCAGATAAAAGAAACCGATATCGCGGGCGGCGTGGCGCAGGTCGGCGAGAAACGCCGCTTTTTCAGCGGGGTCCGCGTAGCGGGCCAGATCCAGTATCGGTAAGGTTGTCGCGTTCATTGTGTTCTCCGAAGGCGGTATTCAGGTGTTTTCGTCGATTCAGATTCAGGGTTCGGGGACAACAACAGCGCATGATCGATTCCTCAGTCGGGTGGTTGAAGCCAGCTTGCCTTAAGCGAAAATAATCAACCAATAACGTTCTTTTCTAATTTATGACCGTGGAGGGTTCTGTGCTTTTGCGAATTTTGGATAAGGGGGAGGCGGGGCTGTTGCGATTGGCGTCGGGAGCCAGTATGGTGAGCGAAATTTTTAATTCAGGTAAAGAGACGCAATGCAGCACCCAAACGATCCTCTGCACGGCATCACGCTGGAAGCGCTGTTAAACGCGCTGGTCGCGCGATATGGCTGGGCCGAACTGGCGAAACGCATCAACATCAACTGCTTTAAAAGCGAGCCGAGTATTAAGTCGAGCCTGAAGTTTTTACGCCGCACGCCGTGGGCGCGTAAAGAAGTGGAAGCGCTGTATATCGATTCGTTGTCCGATACCGATACGGCAAAAGCGGAAGCGCCGGCGGATAATCCGTGGGCACACTGGCAGAAAAAGTAGGGCGCGCAGCGGATAATTCCGCGCGCGCCCTGGGCTGTGTGTTACTGAAGATTGCCTGCGGTCAGGCTCTCTTTATCAAAGGCATGGCTGACATCAATATGATTCTGATGCACGGACGTGTCGATATTTGAACCTGCCTCCGGACGCGCAAAGCTATTCTCTGCGGCCATCGCCCCGGACGAAAGTGTAGCGGCTAACAGCAGTGCGGTGACTACGCCGATATTTTTCATATTCTGTTCCTTATTTCATCGTGTTGTCGCTGTCGCCTGTGTCTTCCGGCGGCCCGGCAATGTTTCAAATTTTATTTCGTCAGTTCTGCGGTCATATGCACGCGGTTATTGAACTGAGCGCTGGTGATTTTGTAAGAGGCGCCTTGCTCTGCGGCCTTAGCGGCAATTTTGGCTTCTGCGCGGTCCAGTGTGGAAGCGCTGGCGCTGATGCTCTGCGCAAAAGTACCGAAAGAGATCATAGAGAGTGCGGCAACTGCAACGAAATTTTTGATGGATTTCATGGTCGTATTCCTTAAGCGTTTTGTCAGTGTTGGAGCGATGTTGCCCCGATGTGATAAATAATAGGCCGACGACGCGATGATTAAAATCGAAACAATTTGTTCTCATTGTTCAGTAAATTTGAATAAAAATGTCGGTTACCGCAATTCTGTTTTGTAAATAAGGTTTGATTACAATCAAGCCTCATTGTCATAACAAATATATAAAAAGTTATTTTTTGACTTTCGATAGATGATTTTCTTGTTTGCTATCATCTGAACGGCGGCAATATAGTTTTTGTACAGCAATAAATGCCGGTGTGCGGCAAATAATCATTATTCACGAATATCTCATTATGATAACGCTCAATAAGATCAGTAAAAGCTTCTCCGGTGAAAGAGTGCTAAAAGAGGTATCGCTCAGCATTCATTCCGGCGAGATTATTTGCATTATTGGCCCCAGCGGCTCGGGGAAAACCACGCTATTACGTACGCTTAATTTCTTAGAGCCTGCCGATAGCGCTGAGGAATCCCCAGTAATGGGCGGGTGAAAAAAGACAGGCATAGAGTTTTG
>NZ_JAWXQV010000076.1:0-55510 GCF_033843325.1 Klebsiella sp. JN_Kp126
TTTTTTCTCTTCAACCGACCCGGTTGTTTGTGAAGTGATTCACATCTGCCGTGTCGATGGAGGCGCATTATAGGGAGTTCCCGAGCATCCGCAATAGTAAAATTGCAGAAAAATGACTGACTGCTGCATTCCCCAGCAAAACCCCGCTTTATACCCTGTTACGCACAGAATTATCCACAAGTGGCGGCCGATACCCTCTTATAAAGGCCCGCTCTCTTCTCTCTATAGGGCGCGATCCTGGGCTAAAAAGAGAAAGATAAAAATTCGCGAGCGTTGCGCAAACGTTTTCGTTACAATGCCGCGCTATAACAAGGATGCCCGGTTGGGTGCGTTAGGTGAGTTTTTAGACAAAAATTCACCTAACGCTCTCTGTAATATTCAAATCCTGGGGATTTAATACCATGCAACAACGTCGTCCAGTCCGCCGCGCCCTGCTCAGTGTTTCTGACAAGGCCGGTATCGTCGAATTCGCGCAGGCGCTTTCCGCTCGTGGTGTCGAGCTACTGTCTACGGGTGGTACCGCACGCCTGCTGGCTGAGAAAGGTCTGCCGGTTACCGAAGTCTCTGACTACACCGGTTTCCCGGAAATGATGGACGGACGCGTGAAGACCCTGCATCCGAAAGTTCACGGCGGTATTCTCGGTCGCCGTGGCCAGGATGACGGTATTATGGAACAACACGGTATCGCGCCTATTGATATGGTGGTGGTTAACCTGTATCCGTTTGCTCAAACCGTTGCCCGCGAGGGCTGCTCGCTGGAAGATGCGGTAGAAAACATTGATATCGGCGGCCCAACCATGGTTCGCTCAGCGGCGAAGAACCATAAAGACGTCGCCATCGTGGTGAAGAGCAGCGACTACGATGCCATTATTAAAGAGATGGATGCCAACGAAGGCTCCCTGACCCTCGACACCCGCTTCGACCTCGCCATTAAGGCATTCGAACACACCGCCGCCTACGACAGCATGATTGCCAACTACTTCGGCAGCATGGTTCCGGCCTATCACGGCGAGAGCAAAGAAGCCGCGGGTCGCTTCCCGCGCACCCTGAATCTGAACTTCATTAAGAAGCAGGATATGCGCTATGGTGAAAACAGCCACCAGCAGGCGGCCTTCTATATAGAAGAAGAAGTCAAAGAAGCCTCTGTTGCCACTGCACAGCAGGTTCAGGGTAAAGCGCTCTCCTATAACAACATCGCTGACACCGATGCCGCGCTGGAATGCGTCAAAGAATTCAGCGAGCCGGCCTGCGTTATTGTGAAGCACGCCAACCCATGTGGCGTAGCGGTAAGCACCTCTATTCTGGACGCCTACGACCGTGCGTACAAAACTGACCCGACCTCTGCCTTCGGCGGCATTATCGCGTTTAACCGCGAACTGGATGCCGAAACCGCGCAGGCGATCATCTCCCGCCAGTTTGTTGAAGTGATCATCGCGCCGTCTGCGACGGAAGAAGCCCTGAAGATCACTGCCGCGAAACAGAATGTCCGCGTCCTGACCTGCGGTCAGTGGACGCAGCGCGTACCTGGTCTGGACTTCAAACGCGTTAACGGCGGCCTGCTGGTTCAGGATCGCGATCTGGGTATGGTTACGGAAGGCGAACTGCGCGTGGTTTCCAAACGCCAGCCGACCGAGCAGGAACTGCGCGATGCGCTGTTCTGCTGGAAAGTGGCGAAATTCGTTAAATCCAACGCCATTGTGTACGCCAAAGAGAATATGACCATCGGGATAGGCGCAGGCCAGATGAGCCGCGTTTACTCCGCCAAAATCGCCGGGATTAAAGCCGGTGATGAAGGTCTGGAAGTGAAAGGTTCGGCTATGGCGTCCGACGCTTTCTTCCCGTTCCGCGACGGTATTGATGCCGCTGCTGCCGTTGGCGTGAGCTGCGTCATTCAGCCCGGTGGTTCTATTCGCGACGAAGAGGTGATTGCCGCAGCCGATGAGCACGGCATCGCGATGATCTTCACCGACATGCGCCACTTCCGCCATTAATTCACGGAGCAGACGATGAAAGTATTAGTTATTGGCAACGGCGGACGCGAACACGCGCTGGCCTGGAAGGCCGCACAGTCACCGCAGGTTGATACCGTTTTTGTCGCCCCGGGTAACGCGGGCACCGCGCTGGAACCGGCGCTGCAGAACGTGGCTATCGGCGTCACCGATATTCCGGCGCTGCTGAGCTTTGCGCAAAGCGAGAAGATTGACCTGACCATCGTTGGCCCGGAAGCGCCGCTGGTAATTGGCGTTGTCGATGCGTTCCGTGCCGCAGGGCTGAAAATCTTCGGCCCTACGGAAGGCGCGGCGCAGCTCGAAGGCTCCAAAGCCTTCACCAAAGATTTCCTCGCGCGTCATAACATCCCGACGGCGGAATACCAGAACTTCACCGAAGTCGAGCCCGCGCTGGCGTACCTGCGTGAGAAAGGCGCGCCAATCGTCATCAAGGCCGACGGCCTGGCCGCCGGCAAGGGCGTGATTGTTGCCATGACGCAGGAAGAAGCGGAAGCCGCCGTTCACGACATGCTGGCAGGTAACGCCTTTGGCGACGCCGGACACCGCATCGTCATTGAAGAGTTCCTCGACGGCGAAGAGGCGAGCTTTATCGTGATGGTCGACGGCGAGCACGTCCTGCCGATGGCCACCAGCCAGGATCACAAACGCGTGGGCAATGGCGATACCGGCCCGAACACGGGCGGTATGGGCGCTTACTCACCGGCGCCGGTGGTAACCGATGAGGTTCACCAGCGCACCATGGAACGCATTATCTGGCCAACCGTAAAAGGTATGGCAGCGGAAGGGAACACCTACACCGGTTTCCTCTATGCGGGCCTGATGATCGATAAACAGGGAAACCCGAAGGTTATCGAGTTCAACTGCCGCTTTGGCGATCCGGAAACCCAGCCGATCATGCTGCGCATGAAATCGGATCTGGTAGATCTGTGCCTCGCCGCCTGCGACGGCAAGCTGAATGAGAAAACCTCCGAGTGGGACGAACGCGCCTCGCTGGGCGTGGTGATCGCCGCCGGTGGCTATCCGGGCAACTACAGCACCGGTGATGAGATCCACGGCCTGCCGCTGGAAGAAGCGGCTGACGGCAAGGTCTTCCACGCCGGTACCAGACTCGCTGATGACGATCGCGTGCTGACCAGCGGCGGCCGGGTGCTCTGCGCTACCGCGCTGGGTCACACCGTCGCTGAAGCGCAAAAGCGCGCTTACGCCCTGATGAGCGATATCCGCTGGGACGGCAGCTTTAGCCGTAACGACATCGGCTGGCGCGCTATTGAACGTGAGCAAAACGCGTAACAGAGTCGTCTGTTCCCCTTCGCCGCGGGTCGGTGGGGGGAACAAACCGGCAGCTATTCCGCCGCGCCTGGAAACATATTAAATCGGTGCAGCTTCGCGATCGCCGCATTCATCATGGCGCACCGGACGCTCATCGAATGTATTCTTCAATAAAACAAATAGTTCAGAATCCGATTGCACCCCGAGCTTACGCATCGCATTGCATTTATGCGCGCTGATCGTTTTGATACTTAGCTGCTTCATACCCGCAATTTGTTGTAAGTCCATACCGTTAAACAGATGCTTCAGCACATCAATTTCACTACGCGTTAATCGGGAAGTGACGCACTCATTGTTCTGATTAATCCGTGTGAGGTTGCTGCAAATTTTCGGGCTAAGCACGCGTTTTTGCACAAACGCTCTTTTAAAGAAGTCTTCAGTATCGGTCATCGACTCCCCACGCGCGATCACGCTGAAGTTATGCTGATTCAGTAGCTTCCGCAGCGCATTGCTGTCATGGCAAAACGTATACACCACCACATTCAGGTCGGGGAACTGGGTCCCCAGACGCAGTAAAATATCCAGCCCTTCGTGCGGATTTTCCTCTGCACTTTGCAGATCGGTAACAAGGATATCGACTGACTGGTACATCAGTGCTTCTGAGATTTTGCCCAGACTCGGCTCGGTGATCCGAATATCGCATGTTGCGTCAACGGATTTAATGAGTGTCGAAAGTCCGGAAAGCGTCAGGGGATGGCTATCCATCAAGGCGATCGTTCGAGACGGCGGATACGATAAATTCATCACGCGGCTGCTCCTTGCTTGCTGGCCGGAAATGCCCCGGCCATTTTTTGTGTACAAAACAAGTTATGGTTAGATCTTAAAGACAGGCAACGGGGCCAACTTTTGCCATCCAGGTACCCTGAGAAAAGAGTTCACTATCATTGTGAAATCCCAGTTTTACCATCGCATTGCGCTTATGCGTACTCACCGTACGGATATTACGATGCAACGTCTGCGCTACACGAGAAACGTTCTGACCTGAAAAAAGATGCACCAGCACATCCAGTTCCCGGGCAGTCAGTGGGCTATTTGTCTGAGTCGTCTTGGAGAGCAGCTGTTTTGTTTTCGGGCTCAGCCACTGCCTTCCCCCTGACACGACTTCAGAAACACATTGTGCCAACGCCAGCACCGGCTCGTGTTTCAATAAGATGCCGCGGGCATTTGACAAGGCCAACAGCGCAAGAACACGGGGATCGCGAAAATCGGTACAGATGATAATTTTTAACGCCGGATGTGATTCATACAGGTGTGCCAGTAAACGCAGCCCATCAAGCATTAATTCTTTTTCACCGCAGATGTCCATGACAAGCAGCGCGGGTGGTGCGCTGGCAACGATCGGCGAAATACTGGCAAGATTTCTTACATAGTTTATGGGCTCGGTAATCCCGCAAGTCTGGGTTAACACACGCTTGATACCCAGCGCGGTGATGGGGCATGCATCCATTATCAGCACGCCGCTATCTGCTGAATCGACAAAAGAAACGCAAGATGAGTCCGAGCTATTAATACTGTTCATAATACTTTCCTTGTATTATCAGTCACCCTCCCGAACGGAAGGGCTACTGGTACAGATATCCTGATTAAAGCACAGGCTCTTCCTGAGTCCGCGCTTATTTCTCATTACTGGTATACGAAGGTTAACTGCACGGCACCGACGATAGTGCCAGGCGTCGCTTTACCCTTTGAGCTGTATGCCCGCGCCTGCATATTGAAGGTCGTCCCCTGGGTAGCGGCATTAATATCCTGAATCATCGTTGACGCATTACCCAACGCGGCACCCGCCGTATTTTGCAGTTCGATTTGAACCCCAGTTGCCGTTCCAGCGTTTGAGTACATGGCACTTTCAGTGGTATCCGGCGTGCCGTTCAGGGTCATAGTGGCCGATGTCGTCGTCGATGGGCAACTAATTACTTCAATAGCGATAGGCTTCCAATCAGTAGCTGAACCTGCATCCGATAATGTTGAAGCCATAATGCTCTGCCCCAGGTCCACATTGACGCCACCGGTCGGCACGTTAACTTTACATGGGGAAGCTTTAATATTACCAGTTATATTCAGTTGAGCGTCAGCAGCGCTCGCTGACTGAGACAGTACAGCAGCTGCCAGACACAGCAATAATGCCGGAGCTTTTTTGTTCAATAAAGACATTGTTCCCTTCATCATTTTTCCCTTACCGGTTTGCCCCGGAATTATTGTATTTCAGCACGAATAGTGGCCGTTGCGGTGAAGTCGCCTGTATCAGGCGCATTACCCGTCGTGTTAATTGGAAATAGACTAATCGACGATTTTCCCACTTGAGAGCCATAGTCCATCGTCAGCGGTAACTCTCCTCCCTGCGGAACGATAGTGCTTCCTGATGGGTTCTGGATTCTGACGCCCACGTCATTGTTGGTCGTCGAGAACGCGGTCGGATCGTTCGCATCCGGTGTTCCCTGGAAGGAGAGACTGACCTTCACGCCTTCGGAGATATTGGTACAGGCCACGTTAAAGTTGACGTTTTTCGGCGTGAAGTTTTTAGCCATTTCACCTTTGGTAACAATATCGCCAGACATGATGCTGCCTAAAGGCACGCTAATAACTCCGCCACCATTAATCGTGCATGATTGCGGAACGGTAACCGTTCCGCTCATCCAGACGGTTGAAACCGGCGTGCTGGCCTGAGTCGTTGCATCGGAAGCGATATACACATCGACGACTTTGGTCAGAGGAATCGTCTGTACACCTACGAATGGCCGGCGGAAGTACAGGGAAATCGTTCCACGCGCGCCGGTAGCGTAAGGATATTTGTCGCAATTGGTCGCGATGTTCCGGTTGCTCACGCTGGTGAACGGCGTTGCCTTCAAACCCTGATAGTTCCCGCCAATAAAGACCTCACTGGCCACAGCCAGATACTCGTTAATCGCGTAATAGTTAAGGTTACCGTCGCTGTACACCTGCCCGGTATCCGGCACTTTTGCAGTGATATAAGCCCCGGTATAGGTACCCGAGCAAGAACAGGTCACGTTGTAGTTACCGCTAAGGTTCCACTGATAGGCGTTGTTGATCACCCTTCCTGCCGAGTTTTGCGTCGGATCGGCTAACAAATAACTCATATTGAAGTTATAGGTTTTCTGTCCAGCAGTCGCATAACACGCTGCCGCTTTTGCGGTAGTACTTAACATCCCTCCGGCCAGCGCCAGGCAAAGCAGTGCGGCATTTTTTCCACTGACGAAACGGCATAATGGGTTTCGGCGTTGTACCATACCGGTGAAAAATTTATTTGTGCGCTCGGTCATTTCCATATTCCGCCTTATCGGCAGTCTCCGTTCATAAGTTGAATACCCGATGTAGCCGTTTGTTCAGGCAGACGGTAATTCACCCGACAGGTCTGATCCGCTGTCGACCCCCATTTCACCGTGAGCGTTCCAGAATCGTCCATGCCCGACAGATAAACCTGCCCACCGTCGCCAACGATACTGGCGCCGCTATTTTTGCCGTCGCTACCCGCGGTGGCGCCAAATGGTACAGGCTCGCCGTTGACGCGGGTCAGCGTCATAAGTACACGCTGGCCGACGTTCGGATCAAAATCTGCACGTACCACGGCCCCTCGGGTTGGGATCACCGAGGTACTGGTCAGCGTCATATCCACGTTGTCTGGTAAGGTAGACGTGTCGAGTGCAATCTGGTTGCGTCGGTATGCCGTGACGTAAGGCACGACAGCATAGCCGCGCCAGTCTGTTTTCACGCCGGTGTTGTTGGCAATGTTCACGTCGGCCGCACCTGGCGCTTTAACCAGCGCCATGGTTTCACTCAGTGGCTGGGAAAGCGTTACCCCGTTTTCATGCACTAAGATACCGCCCTGCAAGCCGTAATCTACGCGGCTCTGGCTATGGTCATAGCCATAACCAACATTCACTTCACCGTAGCCACCTTTGTAGTCAGCGCTGGCGTAACCGTTCGCCCCCTCACCCTGAGAGGTATATCCCTGGCTGATGCTGTAATTCAGGTTGTCGTCAGGCAGCGCGGTACCGCTAAGGCCAACGCTTTGCGAGGTATTACCGTTTTTACTGCTATTCAGGTTGTAGGTGGCGTAACTACCCGGCAGCCATTTGCTTAATGGGACGCTGATGTTCGCGGCCACAATCCGATCGGTGTAATAGGTTCGATTTTGGTAACTGTCTACACCATTGCGGTTATAGGTATAGTTGAGCCCATAAGAAATCCCGTTCCAGGTGTTGTTGTAGCCCACGCTGGCCGATTCGGTAGAACGGTTGTTATTCCAGTACTCTTCTTTCACCAGGCTTACCGACAGCGAACCAGCCTTTTCCCACAAGTTCTGGCTCAGCGTCAGTTCAGCACGACTTTTCTTATGATCGTTATAATATCCGTTGTCTCCGGCATAGCTTTCCAGCGCCTCCTGCAATGTATAAAAGCCTGAGGTGGAATAGCGGTAGCTGGCCAGACTGAAGTTAGTACCGGTTTGGACAAAACTTTTACCGTAGCGCAGCCTGTACGACTGGCCGTTATCTTTATCCATATGTTCCTGCCTGGACCACGCCTGGGTGACGTCGGCAGACAGCGCACCGATCGCGCCAAGGTTCTGACCCAGGCCGATGGCCAGCGACTGATATTTGCTCGCCGCCTGTAGCCCGCCATATATCGTTGCACCATGTGGCAAACCAAAAATCGCGGTTCCCTGGCTAAACAGCGTTTTTTCAACGTCATTGTTATACGAACGATACTGACCGCTCGTGACGCTGTATTTCAGGCGACCTTCGCGCTGAAGAACCGGTACGGAGGCAAATGGCACGACCATCGTGCGTTCACTCCCATCAGCCTCCTTAACGGTCACATTAAGGTCACCGCTGCCCGCGGTCGGGTAGAGGTCAGAAATGGCAAACGATCCGGCCGGTACATAACTTTGATAGATAACGTATCCGTTCTGGCGGATAGTGACCTGCGCATTGCTACGCGCAATACCACGTACCACGGGAGAATAACCTTTCAGGCTGTCCGGTAGCATGTCATCGTCGGAAGAGAGCTGAGCCCCACGAAACGGTACAGAGTCAAAAATATCCGCCGGCGAGTTACTGTCACCCAGCGTCAGCTGGCTTCTCAGCGTATGAATATCACGTTGCAAATAGGTATTGATGGAATCCCAGTGCTCATTGCCTCTGCTGTCACGGTTCCAGGTGGAGTAGTTACGGAAACGCCATGCTCCCAGGTTTATTCCGGAGCGCAGATTCAGGTAATAGGTATCTGAGTCTTTGGTGTCATTATTCCGTGCTTCAGCATTTGCCCCGCTGAAGCTGTAGTTCATCAGTAACGCCGGAATACCTGGGTCCCATTTTTCCGGAGAAACGTACCCGCGCGCCTGAGAATTCAGCGCTGCCTGCGGGATACTCAGGTCCAGACGTTGTTGATCAAAGCGGAAATTGGCTGAGGACTGAGCTATTTCGCCGGTGAAATTGGCACATTCGTCTGTAGCCGCTATACCGGGGTACATGCCAATTTTTACCCCCATATCACGCAGTTGCTCACCGCTCAGGCAAGGCTGAAGGCTTTGCTTACCAGAAGCGTCCGTCGTCAGGGCAAATTTCACCTCCCGGGTATCGACCTCTGAACCGTTAAGATAGATATCGACGCGATAAATTCCCGGCGGCTGTAATGCGCCCTCTTCGAAAATGGATAAATCCGCATTACCCTGGTCAGGATTATCAATTTCAAGTAACGCCGGGTTGAAATACCCCGCCGCGTGAGCCAGTTCTGCTCCGCTCATCAACATGGCTATCTGACATGTCACCAGCAAGGCAAGGCGGGAACGTGAAAAACCCCCGGAAATATGACTCTTCGTTATATTGTCCATTTAATTTTTCCATGTATTAACGTAGCCTGGATGACTAACGTTCTTTACTTCCTTGTTTAATCAACAAAACAGGGCTACGGCGAGGAGCTTAAAGGCTGACAGTCAGTGCGTTGCTGGCACCGCCATAATCATTGATAAACTGCCAGCTCAGCGAACCACCGGCGGCATTAGCTGGCAAATCGAAACTTGCCTCCGATCGCGGTGCAACCATAGTGATGTTTTTCATCACCGTGCCGTTGATTTTGACGTTGAAAAAAGTGATGTAATGCGAGGAGGGATTGGTCACCTGAACCCGGTTACCCGTCCGCTTCCAGGTCAATGTTTTTGACGCCTCTTCAAGCGTGCTCTTAACCCCTGAAGGACGGAAAATCAGCTTGATACGTGTTTTCACTGCAATTTGCAGCGTGTTTTCTTTCTTCTCTGCAGAAGGTATCGATTTGATATTCAGCCAGAACAAAGACTCTTTGTCTTCTGGCAGATTGCCGCCTGCGCGCACTATGCGCAATATGTTCTGCTGATTGCTGTCCAGTCGGAATAGTGGAGGCGTGACGATGAACGGAGCTTTTTCAGCCTGCGTCCCTTTTCCCCGACCTTCACTATCCACCCATGACTGGATGAGATAGATATTTTTATCAGGGTTACTGAGGTTAATAGATGCCTCTTTCTTCCCACCTTCGTAGATCAGGCGTGTACCACCGACCACAACCCCAGCCTGCGATGTTGCACTAAGGGTCATTAATAATGCTGCCGCCACTCCGGCGCGCCATGTTTTCATGCTGTCCCTGCCTGTCTGGATATTCAAAAAGACCAGAGGCATAAATTGCCCCTGGTCTGATTTAGCTCATTCGAACTTACTGATAAACAACGGTAAACTGAGTTACTGCGTTTGCATCACCTACGGTCACGGCATCAGTCAGAGAGATGTAACGTGCGCTGAAGTTCAGGTTGTTATCAGCAGTGCTAACCAGAGGATAAACAGAAGAGTCTTCGTACAGCGGAACCACTTTGTTCTGGTCGTCAGAAATCTGAACGCCCACGCCTTTAGCAGTGCTGCTACCCGCGGTCAATGCCAGAACAGAGTTGTCGCCAGAAACCTGGGTACCGTCAAAACGTACGGTTGCACCGGTCACGGTGTCTGGGCAATTTTTCAGGACCAGAGTGAATTTCTTAGCTGCAGCCAGTGAACCTGCTACCGGGAATGCTGTACGCGCGATGTTGCCCAGGAATACGTCCTGGTTTTGAGATGCAGTGTCGACAGTACATGCCGCATCAGTGATGCTACCAGTGAAGTTAACCGCGCCGTCAGAAGCGAAAGCAGAAGAAGCAAATGCAGAAGTGGCCATCAGAGCAACAGCAAGAAGATTCTTTTTCATTAAATGTATCCCTATTAACAATGTAAATCGATTTACCTGGACAGAACCGGAGATCGAATCAGTTTTGACAAAACCATGTCATTCCCTTTTATTTAGCTCATGAAGTCTCCGACCCCAATTAATAAAGCGTCGGACGGTTTACCCGAAAGACAAACGATTCATTTGAACTAAATTAGGGCTCAATTTAATTAGCTAGTAATTTGAAGTCAACGTTGATTTCTTCACTCTGACTTAAATTATTTTTATTTTATATTTTTCAATGCGTTACGCGATTATTTCTTGTTTAATTACCGTTTAACCAACTCGGTTTTTTCTTATATTCATGGTACTTATTTAATTAAACAAACTTAATCACGGAAAAACTAATCAGGCTATTACTTCATTTTATGCAGATAATTTAGTTTTTTATATCGACTAAAAGGGGATGTAAAATCCAAAAAACCAAAACACCTACCATGGTTTAATTCACCGCATTGAAATAATTTGTTACATTCGTTTGATAACGTCAACTTATTATCTGCACACTACTTTCGGTATATAACCCGCATTATGAGCATTGCGACAATTCAGCTAAGTCTGAAATAATCGGGTATCTTTATTTCGCTCAGTCAACGAAATAGCATTACCATAACTTAACTTATGCGGCGGAGCCTTAGTCATCAGATTTTCTGTCTGGCTATAATTTTCATATCTACCAGCAGATTCTTTTTGGGGTACTGTTGCTCTGCCGGGAAGTAAGAAGAAGTCGGTATTATCCCCGATTCTATTTTCTTTTATTTAGCCACATCAATAAAAATTCGTTCTCTCTGCTCAAGAGAAGAAAAGGTAGCAAAGCCATTATTTAACCAGAGAACATCGATATCATTCAGCCGCCAACCACTGAGCTCATCAACATACAAACCCTTAGTTAAATCCATTAAAATCAACAAGTAACAAACCTCCGCAACTATATAATAGTATAATTCCAGGCAATACTTCAACTTCAGACAGGGCCAGACATCGCAATAAACTTAGGGATCTTTTCATATAAAAGATGCCAGATAGAAATTAACTCGATTAAATTTTACCGCAATAGCTTTTAAAAAAATAGTCAGTACTCATCACGCCAGAACGCCATTTCCTTTCAAGGAAAACAAGCCATATTCACCAGTCCTGAGAATACATTAAATATGATAAATCCATCTACTTTAACATCTAACCAAAACGGTAATTTAGTGAATAAGAAAAAATAAATGCTCTCCTTAGAGTAACTCAGATACAAATGACGCGCTATTTTATAAAGAGCCACCCGGCGGTTATTTAAATCCAGGCAGGAGGATTAGCCTATCGAAATAGCGTTTGAGAACTGCGCTAGCATCATGCAATACATACGGTAGCAGTATAAACAGTCATTACACTGCCCGTTTTCGCTTTGGCAGGATGCTTTTTCCCAGCATTTGATAGATTTTATCGTAAGGAAAATTCTTAGTTTGTTCATGCATTCCCGGGATACACCGGGTTTTATTTTTCAGATGCGCGAAGTTCTTCGCAAGCGATAAGGGTGATTTGTCGTTCAGGCAAAAAAAACGAGACGCATTGCGTCCCGTTTAAGCTGAATAGAGTATTGCGATATGGGTTAGGCTGAAAGGCCCCCATCCAGAACAAGCGTTTGTCCTGTCATGTAGGTACTATCACCGCTAACCAGCCATGCCACTGCGCCTGATATCTCTTCTGCTTTCCCGAAGCGCTTCATCGGAATGGTTTGACGCAGCGCCCCGCGCTTCTCTTTCGGTATTTCGGCCATAATATCGGTATCAATATAGCCGGGCAGCAGACAATTGACCCGCACGCCGAAACGCCCTAGCTCTATCGCCAGAGTCCGTGCCAGGCCAATCATCGCCGCTTTACTCGCGCCATAAGCGCTCTGCCCAGTGTTGCCCTTCACTCCGGTGACTGACGACATCAACACCACAGAACCACTACCCTGCATCATCATTGGTTCGATCAGGATCTGATTCCAGTAGAAGATGGCGTTAACGTTGGTATCCATCACTTGTCGCCAGTTATCCGGGCTTTGGTGAATGTGCAGTGCATCCAGTGTGATGCCCGCATTATGAACCAGTGCGTAAGGAGCGCCGTAGCGTGCCAGCAGTTCGCTGGCCACACGTTTTACTTCCGGCTCATCGCGTCCATCGCATTGATAGCTCTCGACTCTTCCCGGTAGCCCCTCACATGCGCGTTCCACTTCCCGTGCCGCCGACTCATTCTGACACCAGGTAAACACCACGTTCCATTCTTTCGCCAGACGAAGCACCGTAGCGCGCCCGATACCCCGGCTCCCACCGGTCACTAAAATCCATTTATCCTGCATGGTTTAGTGACTTTTTTCGCTGAGGTATTGGCATAATTCACGAAGCGTCATGTTCGGACGATCAATGAACAGATCGGCTCCAACGGTGACAGCAAACTCTTTCTTTGCCAGTACCATCAGTTCCACGTAGTCCAGGCTATCAAGCTTCAGCTTATGTAGCGGCATATCTGGATCCAGATCATCCAACTCCAGATCTTTCGCATCACACAGCATCTCGCAAACCTTGCTGTAAACTTCATCAAATTGCGTCATGTTTTATTCCTTTAATTCTGACTGTAAATGTATTTTGGGGTGGATTGTAAGTTGTTGACTAATATCGTCGTCTACGCTGCCAGCGGCCCGGTTTTCAACGTCACCGTAACGGAAATCAGCGGCTCATTGAGGCGCCACGCCTGAATGCCAGCCACTAAAATCAACCCGGAATGCTTCTCTCCCATCACCAGCGTCGGCTGGATGGAATAATAAAACGATTTAATTCGCTGGTTTTCTCCCCGCAGACTCAGCAGCTGAGGAGAAAAATGGGCCTCATGATGGGTTTGCACGACCTGCGCCAGACGAAAAACGTCACGCAGACTGGCAACCTCATGCCCAGGAAAAATGCTATGCACGGTTTCAAGCGTTTCTGGTGCATTGACTAATTCACGAAATAACACCGCATCAAGAAAACTCCACAGAGGTGCCGCCGGGCTTTCTACTGCAAGGAATTGATCATATAACGCTGTCAACGCCTCTTCGCCAAGCGTATAGGGCTGCATGACCGGCAATATCGTTAACGCTTTGGCGCTGGCCAGCTTGCTACTGATGCCGATCCGTTGCGTCTGAACATTCAGCAAACTCCCCCCGATCAGCACCTGTTCCTGACGGAGCGTTTCACGGATCGACAGTTGATAGGGCATCTCACATGCTACCGGTTCGCGCAGGCGGCAGCTGAACATCAAGTCGCCAGATGGCAAAGCCTCTCTTTCCAGAGCAGCGCTAAGCGCAGACTTTACATCCAGCATCGCGCGCATACCGTGTACACATAAGCCGTCCAGGCCAAAACGCTTCGCTTCGGTTGCGTCAAAGTGAATCGGATTATCGTCGCCGGAAAATGCCGCCCAGCGTTCTGCATCACGCAGGCTATAGCACAGCGTCATTTTCCCCCCGCCCGATAACTAACGCCGCGTTAGCGCCACCAAAACCGAAGCTCAGATTGAGCGTCGTTCTCAGGACTGCCGGGCGATGCGTATTGGGTACGTAATCCAGATCGCACGCGGGATCGGGCGAATCAAGATGACAGGTGGCAGGCACGATCTGATGCTCCATCGCCTGAAGGCAAAGAATCGATTCAAAACTGCCGGCGGCGGCGATCAGATGACCGCTGTAGGATTTGGTGCTTGAGCACGGTGTGGTATATGCCGCCTCGCCCAGCGCCAGCGCCAAAGCGATCGTTAAAAGTAGGTTCAGTTTTTTCATTCGCGGGCCAATGCCTCTGTCGGATGCAGGCGGGCAGCATTGCGCGCCGGGAAAAAACCAAATCCAAGACCGATCAGTGCGGAAAATCCGCAGGCCAGAAGGATTGGCGGCCAGGTGAACACCATGGTGAATTCCTGAGTGACCAGAGAGAAAATCATCCCGGCCACGCCGGAACCGATAATGCCGATGAGACCGCCGAGCGTACAAATCACCGTGGCTTCGATCAGGAACTGACGCATGATGTCTGCGGGACGGGCGCCGACCGAGAGGCGAATACCAATCTCATGCGTCCTCTCCGTCACCGACACCAGCATGATATTCATTACCCCCACTCCGCCCACCAGCAGAGAAATCCCTGCGATTGCCGTGATCAGCAGCGTCATCGATTCCGACGTTTTACGCATGGTCTTCGTTAGCTGATCGTTGGTCATAGTGAAGAAATCACGCTTACCGTGCACGGAATCCAGCAGCTGCTCCACATTTCGCTGGGCGGCCTCTATCAGATAGCCGTCGGCGATGCGCAGAGTAATGGACTGTAACGGCGAATCACCTGACATACGCTCCAGCAATGAGGTGTACGGGATCCACGCGCCAGGCTGTTCACCGATAGACTTCGGACCTTTTTTCGCGGCCACGCCGATCACCCGATAGGGTGCGCCGGAAAGCTGAATAATTTCGCCCAACGGATCCTGCCCGCCAGGAAACAGCGAGCGCTGCACGTTCTGATCGATGATGACCACCGGTTCACGCTCGTCCAAATCGCGCGCTGTAAATCGATTTCCAACAATAAAATTCAGCCCCTGTACGCGGAAGAAGCCGCTACTGACGCCCGACAGCGATGCAAGAACCTGCTTGCCACCGCGGACCGTTATCACGGTTTTACTCACAACGGGCGAAATGCTGTCGATATACGGTTGCTTGCTGAGTAATTCCACATCTTCCAGGGTCAGTGAACGTTCAAAATCTGGACGCGGCCTATCCCAGCCCAGACCGGGCTGTATTTCGATAGTACTGGTGCCCAGCTGGCTTATCTGGCTCAGAATATTTTGCCGCGCACCTTCGCCCACCGCCATGGAAGAGACCACGGAGGAGATGCCGATGATAATGCCCAACATGGAGAGAAAAGCGCGGATCCGATGCCCGAGCAAGGAGCGCCACGCCATGCGTACCGCCTCTTTGATGCTCTGCCACACAGGCGTTCGCCCGGTAGCGGCAATGGCAGGTAGTCCCCGGGATACCACCTGCGAGATGACCGGATTGACCCGGTCTGCAATAATCTGACCGTCGTGGATTTCGACAATACGCTGGCACTGTTCCGCGATGCTGCGGTCATGGGTCACGATAATGAGCGTATGCCCGGCCTGGTGCAGGCCATGTAAAATGGCCATCAGCTCCTGACCGCTGCTGCTGTCGAGAGCTCCGGTTGGTTCATCCGCCAGGATCACCGGCGCCCCGTTCATCAGGGCGCGCGCGATACTCACACGTTGCTGCTGGCCGCCGGACAACTGTGCAGGACGGTAATTCATGCGCTCATCAAGACCTAAGCGGCTGAGCAAATATTCCGCCCGCGTCTTGCGCTCAGAGGCTGGCATATCTGTGTATAGAGCCGGAATGGTGACATTTTCGAGGGCGGTCAGATACGGCATCAGATGATACCGCTGAAAGATAAAGCCCAGATACTGGCTGCGTAGCTGCGCCAGCTGTTCGCTGCTGGCCACCTGCGCAGGCACATCCATAATGCGCATTTCGCCTTCCGACGGTTTATCCAGGCACCCGATAATGTTCATCAGCGTGGATTTACCGGAACCTGACGCACCGATAATCGCCACCATTTCTCCGGCATGAACGCACAGAGAAACATCCTTCAGTACAGTAACGGCAGCAGTACCTGAACCAAAATGGCGGGAGATGTGCGAAAGTTCAACGATCGGGGAATCAGCCATTCGTCGTCCCTGTATCATTGTGCGCAATCACCACGCGATCGCCCTCGTTCAGACCCGCTTTTACCTCAACAAACTGACGGTCGTTGATACCCACCTGGATCAGACGTTGTTCAGCCTTATCGCCATTGAGCACCTGTACATGATAGCTATTGGCCCCCTGCGGCTGCCCCAACGCCACTACCGGTAGACGCAGCACATTTTTAGCCCGATCGGTGATGATAAATACCTGCGCCGTCATTGAGGTTCTCAACCGATGCTCGGGGTTCGGCACGCTGAAGACTCCGTTATAATAAACGGCAGAAGCCTGTTGCCCCTGAGGACGAGCACTATCATCCTGTAAGGCGTCGTTCGGCGCGTCCTGGAGTACCCCCATCACGCTCCGGTAGCGGCGCTTGGGTTCGGCGACCACATAAAACCACAGCGGCTGACCAGGATGGACTTTCAAGATGTCCGTTTCTGAAATACGGGTTTGCACCGTCATGGTATCGACATTCGCCAGGACCAGGATGGTTGGCGCAGTCTGTGAAGAGACCACGGTCTGTCCCTCTTTGGTGACAATACCGAGTACCTGCCCGTCCACCGGCGCGAGGATCCGCGTATAGCCCAGATTGGCTTTCGCCGTTTCCAGCGCCATCTGTGCCTGCACAATCTGAGCCATGTTGACTCTCACCTGCGCCTTCTGGGTATCAACCCTGGCCTGCGCTTCCTCGAGATTGCTTTTCGTTCCCGATCCGTCGCGATCCATCCGCAGCTGGCGTTTCAGCTCGAGCTCATACTGGGTAAGCGTGAACTGTGATGCCTGTTTCTGCGATACCGCACTCTCCAGCGCCGCTTCAGACTTACGCAGTTCGCTCTGCTGCAGCGTTGGGTCGATTTCGGCTAGCAGCTGCCCCTGGGTCACCCGTTCACCGACGCGGACGTACAGTTTTTTTAACTGACCGTTGACCTGTGCCCCGACATTGACCTGGACAGACGGTTTGAGGATCCCGGTGGCCAGCACGGTTTTTTCGATATCGCCGCGGTCGATGATATAGGTTGCCGCCGGCTCAGCACTCTCTGAAAACGCGTTGTACACGCCCTGCGCCCCCCCCATCAGCAGGATCGCTAATAGCGCCGCCAGTCCATAGCATGCCTTGCGGCGTCTGGCCGTCATGGCGGACAATCGCCTGATTGCGAAACTCATGCGGGCGCTCCTTCAGGGATAAGCGCGAATGTATTAGCACCCGGCAGCGCTTCCATGCGGCCGTTTTTCATCGAACAGTGACGGTCAAACAGCGGTAGCGTTGTCTCACTGTGGGTCACGGTAATCAGCGTTTTTCCGTATTCGCGACAATGATCAATCAGCGTGCGCATCACCTGCTGCGCGGTCTGTTCGTCAAGATTGGCGGTTGGCTCATCCAGCACCATCACCGGACAATCGCTATACATCGCACGCGCCAGCATCAGACGCTGACGTTGCCCAAGCGATAGCGCGGGGTGGCTTTCGCGGATCAGCGCGTTTTGTTTCCCCGGCAGACTATTAACCACCTCAGTCAGGTTCAGCCCACGCAGTGATTTATCGATGCGCAGCTGTTTTTTCTCATCATATTCCCGATCGAATAGGGTAATGTTTTGCAACACGCTGGTATTGAAAAGGATATCTTCCTGGCTTTGCAGGAAGAACAGCTTCTGCGCCTGGCGGCTGCTGACAGGCTGCCCGTCGGCAAGAATTTCTCCCGCCTGAGGTTCGATAAGCCCGGCAATCACTTTCAGCAAGGTACTTTTTCCTGAGCCCGATTCACCGACAATCGCCAGCGTCTCTCCCTGTTTCAGCAGCAGTGACACCCGATCGAGCACCGGTTTTCCCGGCTCGTAAGCATACTGAAGTTCACGATAGTGGAGCTGTTGGCTGAACCGCGCAGGCGGCAGTAGCTCATTGAGGGTCTCTTTTTTGGCCTGCGGGAATAGATCGGCAGCACGAGTATCAATCACGTGCAGCTGGTTCTTACGCAGCACTGAGAAGAAAATCTGCGTAATGTAGGCAGTAAAAATCTGACGCACGAAGCTATAGGCAAAGAACTCGCCCAGCGAGATGCGATTGTCTTTCAGCAGCGGCAGCGCCAGCAGCATGAAAAAGACCATCTCAAGGCTGCCAATCAGCTGGTACAGGCTGGTCTTCACCTGTTCATACACTCTCTGCTTCTGACGACAGTCAAAGAGGGATAACGCATATCGGGCGAACGCCGCCTGGCGCTGCCCCTGCAATCCGGCAGATTTCAGCGTGGCAAACCCTTGAATGGTTTCCAGCAGAAAATCGCTTTGATCGGCGCTCTTCGCCTGAATTTGCTGGGTGAAATAGCGATCGCGGAAAATCGCCCAGACGCTCACCAGCCCCATTAGCGTCACGCCGACGGCGGAGATGGAGGCCAGCATGGGGCTGATGTAACACATCACGCCCAGCGCGATGACGCCAACCACCCAATCCACGCGCAGACCGTTATCCAGTTCAATTTTTTGCGCCGCCGCCAGCTGCCAGTTGGAGAAGCGGCTATAGATTTCGCCTGGACTACGCTTTTCAAAGAAAGAGAGCGAGTGGGTTAAAAGACGGGCAAAGCCACTGAGGCTTTGCATAACAACAAAACGTTTGATAAACCGTTCCGTCACGCTGCGCACGAGGAAAGCCAGCAGGGTCGAGACCATGAAGGCAAGCAGGTAGTAGAAATAGGGAAATTCAGTTTGTCCGCCGGAAGAGAAAACGTTGTTGATAGCAGAGCTGACCATCACCGGCATAATGAACAAGGTCAGAGAGACCAAAAACGCCAACACCATCAAACGATAGATTCCGGGGATCGCGGCCGTCTGCTTAAGGCTCATACACGCCAGCGCGCGAAAACGTCGCGTGCGTTTATGCTGATCCACAGGCTGTACGGTTTTCTCCGCTTCCCGATCAAGCACCAGCGCATAACCGCTAATTTCAGATTTTAACGCAGCAACAGGCAAGAGTTGTTCGCCTATGGCCGGATTCATCACGCACACGTAGCTGCCCTGACGATAAGCCAGCAGCACATAATGGCTCGCGCCGTAGTGCAAAATGGCCGGCAAAGGGAGTTCGGCGATCTCATCCAGCTCAAAAGCCACCGGATAGGCGGGGATCGCCAGCTCAGAAAGGATGTCGCACATGGTTGAAAGCGCTGTACCATGAGCGGATGCAGGAAAGCGCTCGCGTAGCTCTTCAAGCGGCGCATTGAGTCCCTGTGTTTCTGCCAGCATGGAGAGACATGCCAGCGCACACTCGTTCGTTTCTGCCTGATAAACCATTTGAGGAATAATATTATCCATAATCGACACCTTAGAACGTCCTGTTCTGTTCACTAATATCGCCGCGCTGTGCTTTTTTCACATTTTTAATCATTGATGAAAAACAGCGAGTGAGAATGCCACAACATCCAGTCGGTAGAATGCTCACGAATACTTTGTTCAATAATAAGAGGCATTTCCTGCTTTAGCTTTTTTGCCGGAACGGGCTCTTGAATAATAATTTTCAGCCCCCGATCGTAATAAAGATGATAAAAAACCACCTTCGCGGACATCATTCTGGCCATGCGGATAATGCCGCTGTGCAGATTGGCCTGACGACCGAATAACTGACAGTGCAGTTTCTCGGTTTTGTCCTTGCTGGCAAACTGCGTAAAGTCAGGAGTAATATCAGGGAAAAGAATAATATTACGTTTATTTTCAGCCGCCTCCATCACCGACGTCATCAGGTTGCCGGCGATGTTTTTGTTATCTTCATGAATTGAGCAATACGTGAGATCCACGCCACCGAGCTGACGCTCGGCTTCAGAATGAGCATTCGCGCTACGGGAGGTGATGACCGTCGCTTTCCCTGGAAATACCGCTGCGCCGACCATCGTGCTCAGTACGTCTGAAACCATGTGCATAGGCGCAAGAATCACTGACTGGTGCGCACGTTGCAGCGGTTCAACAACGGCATTGAGCTGTGCTGAACAGTCAGCGAGTTCCTGCATTACCCGGCGATTTTGCCCGTAGGTGACCGCCTGAACCAACAGCTGCCGACGCTGGGTCAGCCAGATGTAATCAAATTTCTTCTTATCGTTAAGCAGACACCGGCGGTTTGCTTCTGCAACGGCTGCCCGTAGCTTTAGATCGCGTCGTGTCAGCCCCAAAAAACGGCTGACATGAGAGAAAGCAAAAACAACGCGATAGTGCAGGCGCCGGAAGAGTAAGCAATGCGCCCGGTAGGCAATAAGCTGGAGTTTATATAAAAACCACTGATATTTAACAGTCAGGTTTTTCCAAAACAGCGCACACCACAGGGCAAAGAATTTCATTATTTCTCCGGCACCCGATCGGTTTCTAAAAGCGAGATTAATTTATCAGAGAACACCGGAAACTCACTGTCCTGGAATGCCACCCACTTTTTAGCGACAATAAAAGCCGGCGTGGCATTAATATTATAATAGCGGGTCACCTGGGTCATATATTCCAGCAGTTCTTTGACTTTCACGGACTGGCTGACTCTATTGTATTGCGCAATGCTAATTTTATTCTCTGCGAGCCACGCCTCGCGTTGGACTGCATCGCCTAAATCAATTTTATGCTTTATAACCGCGTCGTAAGCGCTTTTGCGATGCGCCTCTTCAATGCCCATGACCTGCAGGGTAGCAAATACCGGTGCGTAGCGCGCCAGTCCGCCCTGACCATCCAGATTGAAATGAATACGCACCAGCTTCTTGCCTGCTGGCATACGCTTTTCCAGCGCATCCACGTTCTCTTCGTTCACCTCGCAGTAATGGCAACCGTATGAGAATATTTCAATAATATCTTCCCCGCCGACGATCGGACTGTTTGTGACTTTTTCCGCCGCCAGCGATACCAGCGCCTGCTGCTCAACATCACCCTTTTGATTGAATACAAAGGTGTGGAACCACGCGGTGGTAATCAACGCCGAAACTACCGCAACAAAAACGGTATAAGCAAAAAGGGGAAGAATTCTTTTTTTCACGGTACTTTTTCATCCTGAAAACAATATTTAACAGACTCAGGCGAGCGTTGTATAAACATACAACGCTCTGGCAGAATAAATACTAATCCTATTTACTCTGTTTTAATGAGAAACAGCTGTTTCTCAGCCTGCATTACCGCAGTTTGACAGGGCTGCCGGGGTATACGACTTAGTTACTACGCCATGCTTGTCAGTGCAGGTTTTTACTGCATTACATGCAGTTTCATCACCCACCAGAGTCAGTTCGAAGCTGTTAACGCAGGTGGTGCAAGTACCGCCAACAATTACGCTTGCTTCAGTCATGGTCATCTTTTTCATCTGTGATATCCTTATTTAAAATGAATACTAGGTTGAACATAGCGTTCACTGGCATATTTCCAGTCTATGCCCATTATCGAGAAGTTATTATTAGACATCCTCTTTATGTACCCGAAACAATAGCCTGAAAGATTCAACGCTCAGGTTTTCATTAGCGGATGCGGCGCATTGTAGCCGTGCTTTTTTCATTGAGCAATACACCTAAATCAACCTTGAGCGATGATTATCAGATTAAACACAACGCATAGCGTGGGATTTTTCTTATGAAATCCCAAGAAAATAGAATACGCAAAAACACACCCGCACCAGACGCCAGATCCTTCCCAACCCAAAGACAGGATTTTTCTTACGAAAAACTGAGATGGCAAGATCATGTAATAATAATTTTTTATAAAAATAATATGGCAGAACTCACTTGAGGAGAATCGTGACTCATCTATTTGGATTTACATTTCATTAATATCTATTCATGGCACTATTGTGGAAAGACATATAGTTTCACATATCTAAACCATTGCAAAACGAATGCTCTAAATTTCAAATTTCATCTTTTTGGATGAGCAACTTATTTTAAAAAAAAATCATAACGATGTGATTTCCTGCTGATTCATGCCGGTATAAAAGGTAACCGAACGCACATTTTCATGCCCTGAGGTCGAAGGAAGTGTCCCCACGTATCGCTACCGCGGAACATCTATCGCTATGACCATGCAATCCATAGGCGCTGATCCGCCGTGTTAAACCAGATATTACGCGTTTCACACAATCGATCTCTACGCGTTCAGACTGGATGAGACGTTCGAGGCTGATCCCGGAACCGGAAGGGTGAGAGGACTGCGGGAACCGCAGGAGCATTTCTTTGGCGGCCCTGACGCAGGCAGGCGTATATCGTCCCTGCCGGGAGCGCGGCTTGGTTGGTGGGGTGAGTGGGCCATATGGAGAACCCTGGCGCTGCGTCGCTCTCGCTAAAGTGAGCTGATCTCAGAAGCTTTTTTCGGTCGGCTGCCAGGTGCAGAAATCTTCGTTTGCCACCAGCAGCAGCTGAGAGCCTTCAGGCGCTTCCAGCCACGCCACGCTGACCTCAATGGATGAGTGATTCTGACGTCGCTCAATATGCGCCAGCGCCTGCGTATCGAGGTCAGGCTTCACGGTCTGACCTTCACAGGTGGTCACCGTCCTGTTGGCATGCCAGCGCCCCTGGCGCAGCATAACGCGTCCCTGACGCAGAGCGTCGCTGGTCTGGCGTATTTGCTCAGCGCGATAGCGGTATAGCGCGACCTGATCGCTGGAAAGCTGCTGCTTCTGCCCATCGATTTCACGCTGCATAAAGCTGAGTTCGCCCTGCGCATCAAACCGGGCGCGAATATGTTCCGGCGGTTTACCGTAGACGTTGAGTTCAATCAGCGCGAGCTGGCCATCCTGCCAGCGGTACTCGCTGGTCGAAGTATTACCATGACGCCATGGACTGAAGGCGGCAAGGAGATGGACCTCGCCGTTAGAATCTTTGCGCCAGATACGCATCGCCCCCTGGTTATCCGCATATCCGCTGGCGGTAAACGGCGGGAGAGAGGAATCATGGCTGCAGGCAGTGAGCAGCAATACGCCTACCAGCGCCAGCGTGCGGCGCCAGGTAGACAAAAGGGGCCGACAAGCCCCTTCGATAAAACTGTACACTGCCACGCGGTCTTACTTAACTGCGTCTTTCAGAGCTTTACCAGAAACAAATGCCGGTACGTTTGCTGCGGCGATTTTGATTTCATTACCGGTCTGCGGGTTGCGGCCAGTACGCTCAGCGCGGTGGTTCACTTTGAAGGTACCGAAACCAACCAGTTGAACAGCATCACCTTCTTTCAGAGACTCGGTAATTGCAGCCAGGGTAGATTCCAGGGCAGCTTTCGCCTGTGCTTTGGACAGGTCAGCTTTGTCCGCAATTACATCAATCAGTTGAGTCTTGTTCATAAGTTATCCTTACAATGTGTTTATCGCTTGCTAAGCATCGAGTGCGACGGAAATGCCTGAAAAGCACTCTCCTGCATACACGCACCGATAGCCACGTTTTTTCGCCCCCCAAATGTAGACCAGACGGGGGGCGGAATGGAAGCCTTCAGAAGCTACAATTCAGGCGGTAAATCACGTTTTCTGGTCTCATTGCTGAAAATTTATACCAATATTGCTCTCACCGGCCTCGCGAAGGTCTGCACGCAGCCCTTTGATCAGTTCAATATCGCGTTCTTCACAGTCGGCCAGAAGACGGAAAATCTCCCACTGAATATCCCATTCTTGTTCGACTGCCGGGTTTTCCTTGAGCTCTTCGTCGGTCATTTCGCGACCAGCCTGGGTCATTTCCAGCATCGCAACGGTGGTGATCGAGCTCTTGCTGACTTCAATAGCATGTTCGAGCGTTTCGCCGCTCAGCCGCGAATGAATCAGCTCACTCAAGGCCACGCAGGCATCAATGGCCGGATAGACGCCGTACAGGTCGTAATCATCAGCGGCCGGAATCGCCTCTTCCAGCTTTTCCAGCTGGCTGTCGAAATTCACCTTCGCATCTTTTACCGTCAGCGTTTCCCAGATCAGATCGAGAATACGGCGATAAAGCTGGCCATCGGCGAACTCAGTTTGCTGACAGAACATGGCGTAGTTGGGGTACATCCGCTCGCACAGGCAGGCCATAAAGGTCACGTGCTGCCAGCTTTCCAGCTTCTCCAGACGCAGATGAATCGGGTTTTGTAACATGATGAAATCTCGAAGTCAGAAATTAGCCGCAGTGTACCTGAATCAGTCGTGATTTGCTTGCCAACGCACAAACGCCGGACGCCGGGACGCCACGGCATCAGCCCAGCGCGTCGGTTCAGGCAGGCGGTAGCCTTTCAGGCAGCGCTCCACCCACATCAGCGCGCTATCCAGGCCCACGCGGTGCCCGGTACTCACAAACAGGGGATTACAGCGCGTTTTACTGCGCAAAACCCACGCCAGCTGCTCGCCTTTATCTAACAACGGCGCCAGCGCGCCGGGCTCATCGCCCAGCGGCTCGAACTTACCGCACAGCCGTTTTTTCGCCACGCCGATGGTCGGCACATCCACCAGCAGACCAAAATGGCTGGCGACGCCGAGGCGGCGCGGGTGGGAAATACCGTGGCCATCAACAAATAAGAGATTTGGCTTCTGCGAAAGCTGCTCCCAGGCCGCCAGCAGCGCGGGGGTTTCGCGAAAGGAGAGGAAGCCGGGGATATAGGGCATCGTGGTCGCGACGCGCGCGACCTGATACTCCACCAGCTCCAGGGACGGATAGCTCAGCAGTACCATCGCCGCCCGGGTCACCTCTCCCTCTTGCTCAAATCCAACATCCGCTCCGCCGATCAGCGTCGGCGGATCCTGGTCCAGCCGATCGCCTCGTTCAACCGATGCCGCCAGGCTGAGCTGCTGGGTGCGTAGCGATGACAAATCCATATTCACTCCTTAACGGTGGTATGGCGCCGACAACCGGTGCACTGCCTCCACAAATACGCCCGCATGTTCCGGGTCGACGTCCTGATGAATGCCGTGCCCAAGGTTAAAGACATGGCCTTCGCCCTGGCCAAACCCGGCGAGAATGGTCGCCACCTCTTCTTCGATGCGCGCCGGAGGGGCATAGAGCATCGAGGGATCCATATTGCCCTGCAGGGCGACTTTATGGCCGACGCGACGCCGCGCATCGGCGATATCGGTCGTCCAGTCGAGCCCCAGCGCATCGCAGCCGGTTTCCGCCATCGCTTCCAGCCACTGCCCGCCGCCTTTGGTAAACAGCGTCACCGGCACGCGGCGGCCATCATTCTCACGCAGCAGCCCATCAACGATTTTATGCATGTAATAGAGCGAGAACTGCTGATAATCCCGGCCGGTCAGCACCCCGCCCCAGGTATCAAAGATCATCACCGACTGCGCGCCCGCTTTGATTTGCGCATTCAGATACAGCGTGACGCTTTTCGCCAGCTTATCGAGCAGCGCGTGCAGGGCCTGCGGCTCGGCGTACATCATCTTTTTGATCACCGTAAACGCTTTGCTGCTGCCGCCTTCCACCATGTAGGTCGCCAGCGTCCACGGGCTGCCGGAAAAGCCAATCAGCGGCACTTCTCCCTTCAGCTCACGGCGGATGGTGCGCACGGCGTTCATCACGTAGCCAAGCTCATCTTCCGGGTCGGGGACGGGTAATTTATCGACATCCGCTTTGCCGGTAATGGGTGAGGTAAAACGCGGGCCCTCCCCGGCTTCGAAATAGAGCCCCAGCCCCATCGCATCCGGGATGGTGAGAATGTCCGAGAAGAGGATAGCCGCATCCAGCTTATAGCGGCGCAGCGGCTGCAGCGTCACTTCACAGGCAAGCTCGGCGTTTTTACACAGCGACATAAAATCGCCCGCCTCGGCGCGGGTGGCCTTATATTCCGGTAAATAGCGGCCCGCCTGACGCATCATCCATACCGGGGTGACATCAACCGGCTGGCGTAGCAGCGCGCGCAGGTAGCGATCGTTCTTCAGTTCGGTCATTTTTACATTCCTTTAGCGTTGATGCGCCAAGTTTATACACAAAATCATTCAAAGTGGATCGAGGCGGCAATTGAATGAACCCAAGGAGCTTACTCAAGTAAGTGACTGGGGTAAGTGAAAGCAGCCAACAAAGAGGCAATTTGAAGGATAAAGTATATGTAACATGTCACTCATACTCTGCCCGACACATCGCCACGGTATCTTCAATCAGACGGCGCGCCACGGTGCCCGGCGGCGGCAAAAGCGGCAGATTGTCATAGCGATACCATCCCGCCTCCAGCAGCTCTTTCTTGTCGATGACAATCTCGCCGCTATCGTACTCGGCCATAAATGCGGTCATCAGCGATTGTGGGAACGGCCAGGGCTGAGAGGTCACGTAGCGCAGGTTTTTCACCTTAATGCCGCTCTCCTCCATCACCTCGCGGGCAACGGTCTGCTCCAGGGTTTCGCCGACTTCGACAAACCCGGCCAGCACCGTATGCACGCCGTTACGATGGCGAGTATGCTGCGCCAGCAGGATAGAATCATCCCGACGGATGGCGACGATAATGCAGGGGGCGATTTGCGGGTAGTAGCGTTCGCGGCAGTGGCTGCACAGCATTGCCCACTCGGTTTTGCTGGGGTGCATCGGATGCCCGCAGTAGCCGCAGAATTTGTGCGAGCGGTAGAACTCCGCCAGCTGGATCCCGCGTCCCGCCAGTTGAAAAAGGCCAGCATCCTGATCGAGCACCTGACGCAGCGATCCCATCTCATGCCGGCGATCCTGGCGGACCAGCCACACCGGATCGCCCTGCCATTCTCCGATTCGCAGCGCGGGCTGCCCCGCAAGATTAAAATTTACCGCTTCGCCGTAGGGCAATTCTCCATCGGGCAACCATAATTTCTGTTCGTGGCTGACGATCCACCAGCCGCGATCTAATTTTTCAATAATACGATCCATATCTATTGCACTACCTTTATTTTACTGGCACTTTTAACATTAAATTTACATTTTGGTGAGCAACGTATTTCTCTTAAAACCTTGCGGAGTCAACCATGTTAAACCAGCTGGAAAACCTGACGGAACGTGTTGGAGGCAGCAATAAACTGGTCGATCGCTGGCTACAAGTACGTAAGCATTTGCTTGTGGCTTACTACAACCTGGTTGGCCTGAAGCCCGGCAAAGAATCATTTATGCGGCTTAATGAGAAAGCGCTGGATGATTTTTGTCAAAGCCTGGTGGACTACCTCTCCTCCGGCCATTTTAATATTTATGAACGCTTTATCGGCGAATTGGAAGGCGATACGCCACTTTTAGCCGCCACTAAGATTTATCCACAGCTGCAGGCCAATACCCAGCAGATCATGGATTATTACGACTCCTGCCTCGAAAACGCCATCGATCACGATAACTACCTTGAGTTCCAGCAGGCGCTGTCGGACATCGGCGAAGCGCTGGAAGCGCGCTTTGCGCTGGAAGATAACCTGATCGCCCTCGCCGTCGCCCACAGCCGCAAAGACAACGTCAGCGACAATATCGCGCCGACCGCTTGAGTTGTGAGCCATTAACGCGTAGTTTACATACATTCCCCCTCACGGAGAGGGGATGTCATCTTGTCGGAGTGCCCATTTTCCACAGTGGAAAAGGCTGAGACCGTTAATTCGGGATCCGCGGAACCTGATCAGGCTAATACCTGCGAAGGGAACAAGAGTAAACTGCGTTTAGCATCTGCCTCTTCAGGGCCGATCGCATCTGTTACTCCATCCGTCGTCTGGCAAGCCATATCCTGTTTAACTGGAATGAGCTATGTCTACAACCAAACTCACGCGTCGAGAGCAACGCGAACGCGCCCAGCGCTTTATCGACACCCTGGAAGGTACCGCATTTCCCAATTCGCAGCGCATCTATATCCCCGGTTCGCAGGAAGATATTCGCGTACCGATGCGCGAAATTCAGCTGAGCCCGACGCTTATCGGCGGCAGCAAAGATAATCCTCAGTACGAAGCGAACGAAGCTATTCCGGTCTATGACACCTCCGGCCCCTATGGCGATCCGCACGTCGCGATTAACGTTCAGCAGGGTCTGGCAAAACTGCGTCAGCCGTGGATTGATGCGCGCCGCGACTGCGAAGCACTCAGCGATCGCAGCTCGGCCTATACCAGAGAGCGGTTGGCGGATGATGGCCTCAACGAACTGCGCTTTACCGGCCTGCTCACGCCCAGGCGCGCCATCGTCGGGAAATGCGTGACGCAGCTGCACTACGCCCGTCAGGGGATTGTCACCCCGGAAATGGAGTTCATCGCCATTCGCGAGAATATGGGCCGCGAGCGTATTCGTGGCGAAGTGCTGCGCCAGCAGCATCCGGGCGTTGGGTTTGGCGCGCGGCTGCCGGAGAATATCACCCCGGAGTTTGTGCGGGCTGAAGTCGCCGCCGGGCGCGCGATTATCCCGGCCAATATTAATCATCCGGAATCCGAACCGATGATTATTGGCCGCAACTTCCTCGTGAAGGTTAACGCCAATATCGGCAACTCGGCGGTCACCTCGTCGATTGAAGAAGAGGTCGAGAAGCTGGTGTGGGCGACGCGCTGGGGAGCGGATACGGTCATGGACCTCTCCACCGGCCGCTATATTCACGAGACCCGCGAGTGGATCCTGCGCAATAGTCCGGTACCGATCGGTACGGTGCCGATCTACCAGGCGCTGGAGAAGGTCAACGGGATCGCCGAAGATCTCACCTGGGAAGCCTTCCGCGACACGCTGCTCGAGCAGGCGGAACAGGGGGTGGACTACTTCACCATCCATGCGGGCGTGCTGCTGCGCTACGTGCCGATGACCGCCAGGCGCCTGACCGGCATCGTCTCCCGCGGCGGCTCAATCATGGCGAAATGGTGCCTGTCCCATCACAAAGAGAATTTCCTCTACCAGCATTTCCGCGAAATCTGCGAAATCTGCGCCGCCTATGACGTCTCGCTGTCATTGGGCGACGGTCTGCGTCCCGGCTCGATTCAGGATGCCAACGACGAAGCGCAGTTCGCCGAACTGCACACCCTGGGCGAACTGACCAAAATCGCCTGGGAGTATGACGTACAGGTGATGATCGAGGGCCCGGGCCACGTGCCGATGCAGATGATTCAGCGCAATATGGCCGAAGAGCTGGAGCACTGCCACGAAGCGCCGTTCTACACCTTAGGGCCGCTAACCACCGATATCGCGCCGGGCTATGACCATTTCACCTCGGGAATTGGCGCCGCCATGATCGGCTGGTTCGGCTGCGCGATGCTCTGCTACGTGACGCCAAAAGAGCACCTCGGCCTGCCGAATAAAGAAGACGTTAAGCAGGGTCTGATTACCTACAAAATTGCCGCCCACGCCGCCGATCTCGCCAAAGGCCACCCCGGCGCGCAGATCCGCGATAACGCCATGTCGAAAGCGCGCTTCGAGTTCCGCTGGGAAGATCAGTTTAATCTGGCGCTCGACCCGTTCACCGCGCGCGCTTACCACGACGAAACCCTGCCGCAGGAGTCAGGCAAAGTGGCCCACTTCTGCTCCATGTGCGGCCCTAAATTCTGCTCAATGAAGATAAGCCAGGAAGTTCGCGACTACGCCGCCGCGCAGACCATCGAAGTGGGGATGGCCGATATGTCGGATAACTTTCGCGCCCGCGGCGGTGAAATCTATCTACGTAAGGAGGAAGCCTGATGTATCAACCCGATTTTCCATCCGTCCCTTTCCGCCTGGGGCTTTATCCAGTCGTCGATAGCGTCGCGTGGATCGAACGCCTGCTGGCCGCGGGCGTTCGCACTATCCAGCTGCGCATCAAGGATAAACGCGATAGTGAGGTTGAAGAGCATGTCGTTGCCGCTATCGCCCTGGGACGCAAATACCATGCGCGGCTGTTTATTAACGATTACTGGCGCCTGGCCATCAAACATCAGGCTTACGGCGTGCATTTAGGCCAGGAGGATCTGGAAACGACCGACCTCAGCGCCATCCGCAACGCCGGGCTGCGTCTTGGCGTTTCGACGCATGACGATATGGAAATTGATATCGCGCTGGCGGCGCGTCCCTCTTACATCGCGCTTGGGCACGTTTTTCCAACGCAAACCAAGCAGATGCCTTCCGCCCCTCAGGGGCTGGATCAGCTGGCGCAGCATATTCAGCGACTCGGGGATTATCCAACCGTGGCGATTGGCGGCATCAGCCTTGAGCGCGCCCCGGCGGTACTGGCGACCGGCGTCGGCAGCGTTGCGGTGGTCAGCGCCATTACTCAGGCGGCCGACTGGCGACAGGCAACGGCCCGGCTGCTCGAGATAGCGGGAGCCGGTGATGAATGACAGCGATTTTATGCGCTATAGCCGCCAGCTGCTGCTGGAGGATATCGCCATTGAAGGCCAGCAAATGCTGCTGGCCAGCCGGGTGTTGATCGTGGGTCTCGGCGGGCTGGGCTCTCCCGCCGCGCTCTATCTTGCCGGCGCTGGCGTCGGCACGCTGGTGCTGGTCGATGACGACGACGTGCACGTCAGTAACCTGCAGCGACAAATTTTGTTCACCAGCGAGGATATCGCTCAGCCTAAAACCACGGCCGCCAGGGCCCGGCTGGCTCAGTTAAATCCGCAGATTGAACTGATTGCGCTGAAGCAGCGGTTAGGCGGAAAGGCCCTGCGGGATGAAGTGGCGAAGGCCGATGTGGTACTGGATTGCACCGATAACATGGCGACCCGACAGGCGATCAACGCCGCCTGCGTCGCGCTTAAAACGCCGCTGATTACCGCCAGCGCCGTCGGGCTTGGGGGGCAGCTGATGGTACTGACGCCGCCGTGGGAGCAGGGCTGCTATCGCTGTCTGTGGCCGGACGCTAACGAGCCTGAGCGCAACTGCCGTACGGCGGGCATTATCGGTCCGGTGGTTGGCATGATGGGTACCCTACAGGCGCTGGAGGCCATCAAGCTGCTCGCCGGCATGATGGCCCCGCGGAACACGCTGCGCCTGTTCGATGCCCGAACCAGCAGCTGGCGCACTCTCGCGCTCCAGCGGGCTCAGGGCTGTCCGGTATGCGGAGGACAGCATGCGGATATGGTTTAACGATGAACCGTTGCAGTGCGCCGAAGCGACCTCCGTCGCCGATCTGCTCACGCAGCTGGAACAGCAGCAGCCGGGCGTCGCGCTGGCGCTCAATCAACGCATCCTGCCGCGTGAACGGTGGCAAGATCATCTCTTACAGGAAGGCGATCAAATCCTGCTTTTTCAGGTTATCGCTGGAGGCTGACATGTTACGTATTGCGGATAAAACCTTTGAGTCACATCTTTTCACCGGCACAGGTAAATTCGCCGCCCCCGACGTCATGGTGGAGGCCATTCGCGCCTCCGGCAGCCAGCTGGTGACGCTGGCGATGAAGCGCGTCGATCTCCGTCAGCATAATGACGCGATCCTCGCGCCGCTGCTGGCGGCCGGCGTTAGCCTGCTGCCCAACACCTCCGGCGCCAAAACGGCGGAAGAGGCGGTATTTGCCGCCCGCCTGGCGCGGGAGGCGCTGGGCACCCACTGGCTGAAGCTGGAAATTCATCCGGACGCCCGCTGGCTGCTCCCCGATCCGATTGAAACGCTGAAAGCGGCGGAGATTCTGGTACGGGAAGGCTTCGTGGTGCTGCCCTACTGCGGCGCCGACCCGGTGCTGTGCAAGCGCCTTGAAGAAGCGGGCTGCGCGGCGGTGATGCCGCTCGGCGCGCCCATCGGCTCCAATCAGGGGCTGGAAACTAAAGCGATGCTGGAGATTATTATCGCGCAGGCCACGGTGCCGGTAGTCGTTGACGCGGGTATTGGCGTGCCGAGCCACGCGGCGCAGGCGCTGGAAATGGGCGCTGACGCGGTACTGGTGAATACCGCCATCGCCGTTGCCGACGATCCGGTAACCATGGCGCGGGCCTTCCGTTTAGCGATCGATGCCGGCTTGCTGGCCCGACAGGCAGGCCCGGGCGTGCGCAGCGCGCAGGCGCAGGCCACCAGCCCGCTGACCGGCTTTCTGGAGGCGCGGGTATGAACACCTTCACTGACCGTTGGCGGCAGCTGGACTGGGACGATATTCGCCTGCGAATCAACGGGAAAACCCCCGCCGACGTTGAACGCGCCCTGGCGGCAAAACAGCTCAGCCGTGACGATATGATGGCCCTGCTCTCCCCCGCCGCCGCGGACTATCTGGAGCCTCTGGCCCAGCGCGCTCAGCGCCTGACTCGCCAGCGTTTTGGTAATACCGTCAGCTTTTATGTCCCGCTGTATCTCTCTAATCTCTGCGCCAACGACTGTACCTACTGCGGTTTCTCAATGAGTAACCGCATCAAGCGCAAGACTCTGGATGAGGCGGAAATAGCCCGTGAATGCGCGGCGATCCGCGAAATGGGCTTTGAGCATCTGCTGCTGGTGACCGGCGAACATCAGGGCAAGGTCGGCATGGACTACTTTCGTCAACATCTGCCCGCGATTCGCCGCCAGTTCGCCTCGCTGCATATGGAGGTCCAGCCGCTGGCGATGGAAGAGTACGCCGAGCTGAAAACCCTCGGTCTGGACGGGGTGATGGTCTATCAGGAGACCTATCATGAAAGCATGTATGCGAAACACCATCTGAAAGGGAAAAAGCAGGACTTCTTCTGGCGGCTGGATACGCCGGACAGGCTTGGGCAGGCGGGGATTGATAAAATTGGCCTTGGCGCACTTATTGGCCTCTCCGACAGCTGGCGGGTGGACTGCTTTATGGTGGCGGAGCATCTGCTGTGGCTCCAGCAGCATTACTGGCGCAGCCGCTACTCCATCTCCTTCCCACGTCTGCGGCCTTGCGCGGGGGGTATCGAGCCCGCCTCATTAATGGATGAACGGCAGCTGGTGCAAACTATTTGCGCCTTCCGCCTGCTGGCTCCGGAAGTGGAACTCTCGCTCTCCACCCGCGAATCCCCCTGGTTCCGCGATCGGGTGATCCCGCTGGCCATCAACAACGTCAGCGCCTTTTCGAAAACCCAGCCCGGCGGGTATGCCGATAACCATCCGGAGCTGGAGCAGTTCGCGCCTCACGATGACCGCCGCCCGGAAGAGGTCGCCAGCGCGCTGGTGGCCAGCGGTCTACAGCCGGTATGGAAGGATTGGGACAGCTGGCTGGGACGCGCCTCCCAATCGTCATGATAACGAATGTAATTTCTTAAACGTTCTTCATGCACGATCGTAATAAGAGAAACGGGAGATTGTGGCCCTGTTCCCGTTTCTCTATTCTGCCCCTGTCAGCAGCGGACGCTGACCAGGGCGAATATTCACTCTTCCTCCTTTTCGCCCTGCTCCCGCCTCTTTGCGGCAACGGTAATTCTATCAATATCGAATATTAATCAGTCCATATCACAACGTCAGCGTTATAATTACCGGAGTTTTATCTGATTCGCTCAGCAGGCATGCTGGCTAAACCTGCGTCTCCACCCACGGTTTAACGCTTCTGGAACGATTTACGACTCATGGCTCGTCATAATAGAAAGCTCTCTTTCACCACGCCGATTATCATCGGATTTGCGGGTATTTTATTCAGCTTCTTGCTGATAGCGGTGTTTGCCACGACGACGCAGAGGAATGATTTTCTCGAAGATTATCATCATATTAATCGCAATTTTACCCACAATATGGCGACCAACTACACGGAGACGCTGCTGCAGGGCAACGACTTTATCCTCACCCGCGCCGCCACTTTCTTTGCCCGCAACGATGCGCTGAATGAGGCGGTTAACGTCAATCCGGAAAAAGGGTTGATGCAGCTAATGCAGTTGCAAAATATGATGCAGACCGTTTCGTCCATCTCGCTGGCGGATACCAATGGGCACTATCTGCGCGCGCCCGAGGTTCTGGAGACGGAAGACAGCCAGTCCTTCGATGCCAAAACAAGGCCGTGGTTTATTAAGCAAGCGGAAGCCAGTACCTTCAGTCGGTATACCAGCCCGTACAACGACTACTTCACGCATCATCCGACGATTACCGTCTACAAACCCATAATTTCTCCAGAGGGACGGCTAAAGGGCAGTCTCGCGTTTCATCTCGATCTCACCTCAATGGGCTACGCGTTACGGCAGATGGTTGCACCGGTCCAGGGGGAATTTTTTGTGGTGCAACGCGATGGTAAAGTCGTTCTCCATCCCGACCCTGGCGCTTTATTTAAACCCTACGTCAGTGAAGCCTTGATGGACAGAATGACCAGCGGCGAAGGCCAGCTTTACGATACCAATACGGACACCTGGTACTATTACTACTCCTTTACCAACCCCGACTGGTTTGTTATTTATCGGGTCGATAACTCGACGCTGGTCAACTTAACGCGCCATGAAACGGATATCGTCGCCTGGAGCTTTGCCCTGGCCGCGATCGTTATTGTGCTGTTTGGACTGTATCTGCGCCATGCTTCACGTACGGTGTTGATGAACATCATCAATGCGATTAAAACCGGGGATGTTCAGCGCGCCCCGCGGCTGGAAGCGATGCTCAGCAAAGCCATCGAGAGCAATAAGCAGCGCGAGTTAACCTACGTTCGCCAGGCGACCATCGACGCGCTAACCGGCTGCAAGAACCGCCGCGCCTTTGACAGCGATATCGCCGCGCTGATGAACGATCATCAGCCCTTTTCTCTTGCGCTGGTTGATATTGATAACTTCAAAACGATAAACGACACCTGGGGTCACCTCAACGGCGATATCGTGCTGCGCAATGTCGCCCGGGAAGGGCTGCAAATCCTCCAGCCCCTGCAAATTTCTCTTTACCGCTACGGCGGCGAAGAGTTTGCGGCGATCTTCGCCGCCGGACATAGCGATGACGCCCTGATGCTGCTGGAGAGCTGGCGGGCCCGCGTTGCGCAGCGCTCCTGGCGTGAAGAAGGATTGACGGTCACCTTTAGCGCAGGCCTCGGCGAATGGAATATGGAGCCCCTGGAGCAACTGGTGGTGAGCGTTGATGAAGCGCTGTACAAAGCCAAGCAGCAGGGCAAAAACCGCATCGTCCGCGCATGACAGAGCCTACCGTTTCCGGCCCGTCGGACGCGGCTTTTAGCGTTTTCTCCCCCAAAACCGAAACCGGTTTCATTATTTTGTGATGACTTACACACAATCACCGTAAAGCGGTTGTCCCGCCCGCCTGCCCGCGATAAAGATGGTACATCAAGGAACATAAGGGCCAACAATTATGAAGAATATCGTTTTATGCTGTGCCGCAGGTATGTCCACCAGCATGCTGGTTCAACGTATGCAGGCCGCTGCGCAACAAAAAGGCGTGGAAGTCTCCATCAAAGCCGTACCGGTTGCCGAGTTTAAAGATAATCTTGCCGCTGCCGATATTATCCTGCTCGGCCCTCAGGTGAAGTACGAGCAGGCCAAGCTACAGGCAATGGCCGACCCGTTTGGTAAAAAAGTCGCCGTCATCGATATGATGGATTACGGCATGATGAAAGGCGATGCCGTGCTTGATAAAGCCCTGAAGCTGATGGAGTAAGAGATGGAAGATTTAGAAACGATCATCATGGAGCTGCTGGTTAACGCCGGTTCTGCGCGCAGCTCGGCGTTAACCGCTCTGCAGCTGGCGCGTAAAGGCGATTTTGCTGCGGCCGAACAGGCGATGGCGGAATCCCATGAATTCGTCAAGCATGCGCATAAAATCCAGACCCAGCTGATTGGCATGGATGAAGGCAGCGGCAAGCTTCCGGTTAACCTGATTACCGTACACTCTCAGGACCACCTGATGAACGCGATGGTCATTCAGGATCTGGCTACCGACATGATTGAGCTCTATCGCCGAATTCCGCTCGCACAATAACGTCAACGACTTAACAGGCGCCGCTACCGGCGCCTGTATCCTCTTAAAGAAATCCGTACATCGCCGCAAATACCCAGCCAAAGACGCAAGAGACGCTGACGCCAATGAGCCCTGGCAGAATAAAGCTATGGTTAATCACAAAGCGGCTGATATGCGTGGTACCTGAGCGGTCGAACTGAATCGCCGCCAGATCGCTTGGGTAGGTCGGCAGAATGTAATAGCCGTAGCAGGCGGGCGCGGAAGCGACGATGTAGGCCGGATCGACGCCAATCGCCAACGCCACCGGAACGATCGCCGCCAGCGCAGCCGCCTGGGAGTTAACAAACTTCGATACCAGCAGCAGAACGATAGCGTAGGCCCACGGGTACTCCTTCACCATCTCCCCGAGCACGCCTTTAATCTCGGTCATGTGCGCGCCGAACATCGTTTCCGCCATCCACGCGATGCCGTACACGGCAACGATAGCGATCATCCCGGAACGGAACACCTCATTTTTGGAGATCGAAGCCGGATTCGTTTTCGTAATGATGATGATGAGCGCCCCGGAGAGCAGCATAAACATCTGGATCACCAGCACCATCGACAGCGGCTTACCATCGAATGCCGGACGCAGTTCGGAGAAGGCGCCGAGCAGGGCGACAACCGCGATTGAGGCCAGAAAAATCCACATCGCAATCCAGTTGCTGGTCGGAAGCTTTCTATCCAGCAGCGTGGCCGTGTCCCCGTACACGTAGTGACGGTTTTCCGGTACCGCAATAAAGGCCTGGAAGGTTTCGTCTTTATCGAGGTCTTTGCCGCGAAACCAGCTGAAGATACCAATGGCCAGAATCCCCAGCAGCGTGGACGGAATGGTTATCGCCAGCAGGTCGAGAAATTCAAGGTGCTTGCCGTTAAAGGTAAAGTTGCCAAGCATTGCCACCAGCGAGACAACCGCCACGGAAACCGGGCTGGCGATAATCCCCATCTGCGCGCCGATCGAGCTGGCGGCCATGGGTCGCTCCGGACGGATGTTATTTTTGATGGCGACATCATAAATAATCGGCAGAATGGTATATACCACGTGCCCCGTGCCGCAAAGAATCGTCAGCGTACAGGTGACGAATGGCGCGACGATCGAGACATATTTCGGGTTTCGCCGCAGGAGTTTCTCGGCAATCTGCAGCATCACGTCTAAACCACCGGAAGCCTGCAGCGTCGCCGATGCCGCCACGACGGCGATAATGACCAGCATGACATCGACGGGCGGTTTTCCAGGCTTCAGGTGAAAAACAAAGACCAGGATAACTAGCCCAATGCCGCCTAAAAGGCCGAGCGCAATGCCGCCCTTTCTCGCACCATAGAACAAACAAATTAAGATAATGATAAGTTGTATAGCAAATTCCATACATCCCCCAGAAGCTATCCATTAAATAACGACAATACTCTCCGCTTTGTTTTTATTAGTTCACCTCCTCCATCGCCTTTTAACAGGCGTAAAAATCCCCTCGGCTGCGGTAAACCGAAAAGAACCGGGAAAGTAATCACATGATTATTTTAGTTTTTTGACTATATAGCGTTTGCGGTGCTTATTTTTTGACACGCGTAGAATTTTCACCCTTTCATTGAAGATGAAAAACAGTCATGGAAATAAATCATTATAGGAGTGGTTTATATTTGCTAATTAATTGCAGCTATTACATCAATAAAATGTAATAAAAAAGTAGACGGAATAAACTGGCAGGCAATAAAAAAGCCAGTCAGGTGACCTGACTGGCTTTTTGAGCGTTTAGCGAATCAACGATTAATCGTTGTCAGAACCGCCCAGACCCGCGTTCAGCAGTTCTGCCAGGTTAGCAGAAGCTTCTTCCACGCTGACCTGCGGCGCTGCTGGCAGTTCGCCCGCTGCGCGACGGCGCATACGATCCTGGTGGTACGCATAACCGGTACCGGCCGGGATCAGACGACCCACGATAACGTTCTCTTTCAGGCCACGCAGTTCGTCGCGTTTACCCGCAACGGCTGCTTCGGTCAGGACACGCGTGGTCTCCTGGAACGATGCGGCAGAGATGAACGATTCGGTTGCCAGGGACGCTTTGGTGATACCCAGCAGATCGCGGGAGAATGTTGCACCCACTTTGCCGTTCGCTTCCAGATCGCGGTTAGCAATCTTAACGCGAGAGTATTCAACCTGTTCGCCTTCCAGGAAGTCGGAGCTACCGGCGCTTTCGATGGTCGCTTTACGCAGCATCTGACGAACGATAACTTCGATGTGCTTATCGTTAATCTTAACGCCCTGCAGACGGTATACGTCCTGAACTTCGTTAACGATGTAACGAGTCACAGCATGCACGCCACGCAGACGCAGAATGTCGTGCGGCGCTTCCGGACCGTCGGAAACCACGTCACCACGTTCTACGCGTTCACCTTCGAACACGTTGAGCTGACGCCACTTAGGAATCATCTCTTCGTACGGATCGCTACCGTCTACCGGGGTGATAACCAGACGACGTTTCCCTTTGGTTTCTTTACCGAAGGAAATGATGCCGCTGATTTCAGCCAGGATTGCCGGCTCTTTCGGACGACGCGCTTCGAACAGGTCGGCAACGCGCGGCAGACCACCGGTGATGTCCTTGGTACCGCCGGATTCCTGCGGTACACGTGCCAGGGTGTCACCAGAACTGATCTGGACGCCATCTTCCAGCTGAACAATCGCTTTACCCGGCAGGAAGTACTGCGCAGGCATATCGGTGCCAGGGATCAGAACGTCATTGCCCTGAGCATCAACGATTTTCAGCGCCGGACGCAGATCTTTACCGCCAGTGGTACGCTCTGCAGAATCCAGAACCACCAGAGAAGACAGACCGGTCAGCTCGTCGGTCTGACGAGTAATGGTCTGGCCGTCAATCATGTCAGTGAAGCGGACAAAACCACTCACTTCGGTGATAACCGGCATGGTGTGCGGATCCCAGTTTGCTACGGTTTCACCGCCGGCAACCTGCTCGCCATCACCTTTCGCCATAACAGAGCCGTAAGGCACTTTATAGCTCTCTTTGGTACGACCGAATTCGTCGATCAGCTTCAGCTCGGTATTACGGGAAGTAATAACCAGCTTACCGCTGGAGTTCACAACCGACTTCGCATTGCTCAGACGGATGCTACCTTTGTTTTTCACCTGGATGCTGGACTCAGCAGCCGCACGAGATGCCGCACCACCGATGTGGAACGTACGCATCGTCAGCTGTGTACCCGGCTCACCGATGGACTGTGCCGCGATAACGCCGATAGCCTCACCTTTGTTGATGATGTGGCCACGCGCCAGGTCACGACCGTAGCAGTGCGCACATACACCAAAGTCGGTGTCACAGGATACAACGGAACGCACTTTGACGGAGTCAACGGAGTTCTCTTCCAGCAGATCGCACCAGTGCTCGTGCAGCAGCGTGTTGCGTGGAACCAGAATGTCCGCCGTACCCGGCTTCAGAACGTCTTCAGCGGTCACACGACCCAGTACGCGATCGCGCAGCGGCTCTTTAACATCGCCACCCTCGATAACCGGGGTCATGGTGATGCCTTCCAGGGTGCCACAGTCGTCTTCAGTCACGACCAGGTCCTGCGCAACGTCAACCAGACGACGAGTCAGGTAACCGGAGTTCGCCGTTTTCAGTGCGGTATCCGCCAGACCTTTACGCGCACCGTGCGTGGAGATGAAGTACTGGAGTACGTTCAGACCTTCACGGAAGTTCGCGGTGATTGGCGTTTCGATGATGGAGCCATCCGGCTTCGCCATCAGACCACGCATACCGGCAAGCTGACGAATCTGTGCAGCAGAACCACGCGCACCGGAGTCGGCCATCATGTAAATGCTGTTGAAGGAGACCTGCTGCTCTTCTTCGCCGTTACGGTTAATAACGGTTTCAGTTTGCAGGTTGTCCATCATCGCTTTGGATACACGATCGTTCGCCGCGGCCCAGATATCGATAACTTTGTTGTAGCGTTCGCCAGCGGTAACCAGACCCGACTGGAACTGCTCCTGAATCTCAGCAACTTCCGCTTCCGCTTCGCTGATGATCTCGTATTTTTTCTCCGGGATGACCATGTCATCGATACCAACGGATGCACCTGAGCGCGCTGCATAAGCAAAGCCGGTGTACATCGTCTGGTCCGCAAAAATAACGGTCGGTTTCAGGCCCAGAATACGGTAGCAGGTATTCAGCATCTTAGAGATGGCTTTCTTGCCCAGCGCCTGGTTGACGATGGAGAAAGGCAGACCTTTCGGTACGATCATCCACAGAATGGCACGACCAACGGTCGTATCTTTCAGGCTGGTTTTCGCAACGAACTCGCCGTTTTCATCTTTTTCGTATTCGGTGATACGCACTTTAACGCGCGCATGCAGAGAGGCCAGGCCAGCGCGATAAATACGCTCAGCTTCTTTCGGGCCAGTCAGCACCATGCCTTCGCCTTTGGCGTTAACACAGTCACGGGTCATGTAGTACAGACCCAGTACAACGTCCTGAGACGGAACGATGATTGGTTCGCCGTTCGCCGGAGACAGGATGTTGTTGGTAGACATCATCAGCGCACGCGCTTCGAGCTGGGCTTCCAGCGTCAGCGGTACGTGAACAGCCATCTGGTCACCATCGAAGTCGGCGTTGTATGCCGCACAAACCAGCGGGTGCAGCTGAATAGCTTTACCTTCGATCAGTACCGGCTCAAATGCCTGGATACCCAGACGGTGCAGGGTTGGTGCACGGTTCAGCAGTACCGGGTGTTCGCGGATCACTTCGTCCAGGATATCCCAAACGACAGCTTCTTCACGCTCAACCATTTTCTTAGCAGCTTTAATGGTGGTGGCGAGGCCACGCAGTTCCAGCTTGCCGTAGATGAACGGTTTGAACAGCTCCAGCGCCATTTTCTTCGGCAGACCGCACTGATGCAGACGCAGGTATGGACCTACGGTGATTACAGAACGACCGGAGTAGTCAACGCGCTTACCGAGCAGGTTCTGACGGAAACGACCCTGCTTACCTTTGATCATATCGGCCAAAGATTTCAGAGGACGTTTGTTAGAACCGGTGATCGCACGACCGCGACGACCGTTATCCAGCAGGGCGTCGACCGCTTCCTGCAGCATACGTTTTTCGTTGCGTACGATGATGTCCGGCGCAGCCAGATCCAGCAGACGTTTCAGACGGTTGTTACGGTTAATGACGCGACGATACAGATCGTTCAGGTCAGAAGTCGCGAAACGACCGCCATCCAGCGGAACCAGCGGACGCAGATCTGGCGGCAGAACCGGCAGAACGGTCAGGATCATCCACTCCGGCTTGTTGCCAGACTGTACGAACGCTTCCAGCAGTTTGATACGCTTGGTCAGCTTCTTACGCTTGGTTTCGGAGTTGGTTTCGTTCAGCTCTTCGCGCAGAGTTTCGCACTCTTGCTCCAGATCCATGCTCTTCAGCAGGGCCTGGATAGCTTCCGCACCCATCTTCGCGTCAAATTCGTCACCGAACTCTTCCAGCGCATCCAGATACTGTTCTTCAGTCAGGATCTGCTGGCGTTCCAGGTTGGTCATACCGCCTTCGATAACCACATAGGATTCGAAGTACAGCACGCGTTCGATATCGCGCAGCGGCATATCGAGCAGCAGGCCGATACGGGACGGCAGAGACTTCAGGAACCAGATGTGGGCGGTCGGAGACGCCAGCTCGATGTGGCCCATACGCTCACGGCGCACTTTAGTCTGGGTCACTTCAACGCCGCACTTCTCACAGATCACACCGCGGTGTTTCAGGCGCTTGTACTTACCGCACAGGCACTCGTAGTCTTTTACTGGCCCGAAAATACGCGCACAGAAAAGGCCGTCACGCTCAGGTTTGAACGTACGGTAGTTAATGGTTTCCGGCTTTTTAACTTCACCAAAAGACCATGAACGGATCATGTCTGGCGATGCCAGAGCAATTTTGATCGCATCAAACTCTTCGGTTTTAGTTTGCGCTTTCAGAAACTTTAATAAGTCTTTCACGGATTTGCTCCCGTCGGAGTTAGCACAATCTGGCGCCGGGTCTTACCCCGGCACCAGTGACCTGTTTGAGCGAGAGTTACTCGTCTTCCAGTTCGATGTTGATGCCCAGCGAGCGAATCTCTTTCAACAGTACGTTGAAGGATTCCGGCATGCCCGGTTCCATCTGATGGTTGCCGTCCACGATGTTCTTATACATCTTAGTACGGCCGTTCACGTCATCAGACTTAACGGTGAGCATTTCCTGCAGGGTGTATGCTGCGCCATATGCTTCCAGCGCCCACACTTCCATCTCCCCGAAGCGCTGACCACCGAACTGCGCCTTACCACCCAGCGGCTGCTGAGTAACCAGGCTGTAAGAACCGGTAGAACGCGCATGCATCTTGTCATCAACCAGGTGGTTCAGTTTCAGCATGTACATGTAGCCAACGGTAACCTGGCGCTCGAATTGCTCACCGGTACGACCGTCGAACAGGGTGATCTGGCCGGAAGTCGGCAGGCCACCAAGCTGTAACAGTTCCTTGATTTCAGACTCTTTCGCACCGTCGAAGACCGGCGTTGCGATCGGCATACCTTTTTTCAGGTTTTCAGCGAGACGCATAACTTCTTCGTCAGTGAAGGTATTCAGATCAACCTTCTGACGCACGTCGGTGCCCAGATCGTAGGCACGCTGGATGAATTCGCGCAGTTTGGCGACTTCCTGCTGCTGTTTCAGCATGGCGTTGATTTTCTCGCCAATACCTTTCGCAGCCATACCCAGGTGAGTTTCCAGGATCTGACCGATGTTCATACGAGACGGTACGCCCAGCGGGTTCAGTACGATGTCAACCGGCGTGCCGTTTTCATCGTAAGGCATATCTTCGATCGGGTTGATCTTAGAGATAACACCCTTGTTACCGTGACGGCCTGCCATTTTGTCACCAGGCTGAATCTGACGTTTAACGGCCAGATACACTTTGACAATCTTCAGCACGCCCGGTGCCAGATCGTCGCCCTGAGTGATTTTGCGGCGTTTCGCTTCGAGTTTTTTCTCGAACTCGTGTTTCAGTTCGTCGTACTGCTCAGCCAGCTGTTCCAGCTGATTCTGTTTCTCTTCGTCGGTCAGGCCCAGTTCCAGCCAGCGATCGCGCGGCAGCTTATCGAGCTTCTCAGCTTCGATACCGCCGGAGACCAGCACCGCGTAGATACGACCAAACAGGCCAGCTTCGAGGATCTGCAGTTCTTCAGACAGGTCTTTCTTCGCCTGTTTGAGCTGCATCTCTTCGATTTCCAGCGCGCGTTTGTCTTTTTCTACGCCGTCGCGGGTAAAGACCTGAACGTCGATAATGGTACCGGAGACACCGTTTGGTACGCGCAGGGAAGAGTCTTTAACGTCAGACGCTTTCTCACCGAAGATCGCACGCAGCAGTTTCTCTTCCGGCGTCAGCTGGGTTTCACCTTTCGGCGTTACCTTACCAACCAGAATATCGCCACCGGTCACTTCCGCGCCGATATAAACGATACCGGATTCATCCAGTTTAGAGAGCGCAGCTTCACCCACGTTCGGGATGTCGGCGGTGATCTCTTCCGGCCCCAGCTTGGTGTCACGAGACACGCACGCCAGTTCCTGAATGTGGATGGTGGTAAAACGGTCTTCCTGGACAACGCGCTCGGAAACGAGGATGGAGTCTTCGAAGTTGTAACCGTTCCACGGCATGAACGCGACGCGCATGTTCTGACCGAGCGCCAGTTCACCGAGGTCGGTAGACGGGCCGTCAGCCAGCACGTCACCGCGCTCAATCGGCTCACCCAGAGAGACACACGGCATCTGGTTGATGCAGGTGTTCTGGTTAGAACGGGTGTACTTGGTCAGGTTATAGATGTCGATACCGGCTTCGCCCGGGTACATCTCGTCTTCGTTAACTTTGATAACGATACGGGAAGCATCCACGTACTGAACGGTACCGCCACGTTTAGCGACCGCAGTTACACCGGAGTCAACGGCAACAGCACGTTCCATACCGGTACCAACCAGCGGCTTATCAGCGCGCAGAGTCGGAACGGCCTGACGTTGCATGTTCGCACCCATCAATGCACGGTTGGCGTCATCGTGTTCCAGGAACGGGATCAGGGACGCACCGACGGATACCACCTGCTGGGTGGATACGTCCATGTAGTCAACCTGGTCGCGGCTGAACAAGCTGGATTCGCCTTTACTACGGCAGGTAACCAGATCTTCTACAAAGTGGCCTTCGTCATCCAGGTTGGAGTTCGCCTGAGCAATAACGTAGTTGCCTTCTTCGATAGCAGACAGGTAATGAATTTCGTCGGTTACAACACCGTCAGTCACTTTACGGTACGGGGTCTCGAGGAAACCGTATTCGTTCGTCTGTGCGTACACGGACAGGGAGTTGATCAGACCGATGTTCGGACCTTCAGGCGTTTCGATTGGACATACGCGACCGTAGTGGGTCGGGTGTACGTCTCGAACTTCAAAGCCTGCGCGTTCACGGGTCAGACCGCCCGGGCCGAGTGCAGAGATACGACGTTTGTGCGTAATCTCAGACAGCGGGTTGTTCTGGTCCATAAACTGAGACAGCTGGCTGGAGCCAAAGAACTCTTTCACTGCCGCAGAAATCGGCTTGGCGTTGATCATATCCTGAGGCATCAGGGTATCCAGATCGCCCAGAGACAGACGCTCTTTCACCGCACGCTCTACGCGGACCAGGCCAACGCGGAACTGGTTTTCCGCCATTTCGCCAACGGAACGGATACGACGGTTGCCGAGGTGGTCGATATCATCGACTTCGCCTTTACCGTTACGGATATCGATGAGCTTCTTCATCACTTCGATGATGTCTTCTTTGCTCAGGATACCGGAACCTTCGATTTCGTCGCGCAGCAGAGAACGGTTGAACTTCATACGACCTACCGCGGACAGATCGTAGCGGTCTTCGGAGAAGAACAGGTTCTCGAACAGGCTTTCAGCCGCTTCACGAGTCGGCGGCTCACCTGGGCGCATCATGCGGTAGATTTCTACCAGCGCGCTCAGACGGTCGTTGGTCGGGTCGACGCGTACAGTCTCAGAGATGTACGGACCGTGATCCAGATCGTTGGTGAACAGCGTTTCGATACGCTTATGGCCAGACTGGCTCAGCTTGGCCAGCAGATCCAGGCTCAGCTCCATGTTCGCCGGGCAGATCAGCTCGCCAGTAGATTCGTCAACATAGTCTTTAGAGGCAACTTTGCCAGCGATGTACTCAACCGGAACTTCGATATGTTTGATATCGTCTTTTTCCAGCTGGCGAATGTGACGTGCGGTGATGCGACGCCCTTTCTCAACGTACACTTTGCCGTTCGCTTCGATGTCGAAGGAGGCCGTTTCGCCGCGCAGACGCTCCGGTACCAGTTCCATCTGCAGCTTGTTATCGCGAATTTCAAAGACCACTTTCTCGAAGAACAGGTCAAGGATCTGCTCAGTGGTGTAATTCAGCGCGCGCAGGATGATGGTAGCCGGCAGCTTACGACGACGGTCGATACGGACAAACAGGTTGTCTTTCGGGTCGAACTCGAAGTCCAGCCAGGAGCCACGGTAAGGAATGATACGTGCGTTATACAGGACCTTACCGGAAGAGTGGGTCTTACCTTTGTCACTGTCAAAGAAGACGCCCGGGCTACGGTGCAGCTGAGAAACGATAACGCGCTCGGTACCGTTGATAACGAAGGTACCATTGTCGGTCATGAGCGGAATTTCGCCCATGTAGACTTCTTGTTCTTTAATGTCTTTAACGGTGCCTTCCGGCGCTTCGCGCTCGTAGATCACCAGACGCAGTTTGACGCGCAGCGGTGCCGAGTAGGTCACGCCACGGATCTGACATTCTTTAACGTCAAAAACCGGTTCGCCCAGACGGTAGCTGACGTACTGCAGCTCAGAGTTACCGCTGTAGCTTTTAATCGGGAATACGGAACGGAAAGCTGCTTCCAGACCATACTGCCCTTCAGGATCTTGCTCGATGAACTTCTGAAACGAGTCAAGCTGGATAGAAAGGAGATAAGGTATGTCCAGAACCTGCGGACGTTTACCAAAATCCTTACGAATACGTTTTTTCTCGGTATAGGAGTAAACCATAGGGTTCCTCAGCTCGCTGACAAGTCGACCCATCTGCCCACATAAGGCAGTTTTTTATGCAACACTATTTTGTTGACCGGAAAATGGAACACTTTCCGCAATACCTGTTTCTATCACGCTTAAACCATTTCATTGCGATTTACACAGCTCAGGAGCCCTAACCTGTCGCAGTATATTAAGTCGTCTATAGAAACAAGCATTGTCAGGACAACCAGTAGTCAAACAGTGTGAAATTCTACTGGCGCCTTACAGCGCAAAAAGGCTGGTGACTAAAAAGTCACCAGCCATCAGCCTGATTTCTCAGGCTGCAACCGGAAAGGTTGGCTTATTTAACTTCAACTTCAGCGCCAGCTTCTTCCAGAGATTTTTTCAGTGCTTCAGCGTCATCTTTGCTCACGCCTTCTTTCAGAGCGGCCGGAGCAGATTCTACCAGGTCTTTAGCTTCTTTCAGACCCAGGCCAGTTGCGCCACGTACTGCTTTGATAACGGCAACTTTGTTAGCGCCGATACCTTTCAGAATTACGTCGAATTCAGTTTTTTCTTCAGCAGCTTCAACCGGGCCAGCAGCTACAGCTACAGCAGCAGCAGCGGAAACACCGAATTTTTCTTCCATTGCAGAGATCAGCTCAACAACGTCCATTACGGACATAGCGGATACTGCTTCAATGATTTGATCTTTAGTGATAGACATTTAAATTGTTCCTGAATATCAGAATAAGTTTATACGTAAGCGAATGCTTTACAAAGACAACTGCGATTAAGCAGCTTCTTTCGCATCGCGTACAGCAGCCAGAGTGCGAACCAGTTTGCCAGCCGAAGCTTCTTTCATGGTTGCCATCAGGCGTGCAATTGCTTCTTCGTAGGTCGGCAGAGTTGCCAGGCGGTCGATTTGCGACGCCGGGATCAGCTCACCTTCAAAGGCTGCGGCTTTGACCTCAAATTTTGCATTCGCTTTCGCGAACTCTTTGAACAGACGAGCGGCAGCGCCCGGGTGTTCCATAGAGTATGCAATCAGGGTCGGACCAACAAACGTGTCTTTCAGGCACTCGAAAGGAGTACCTTCAACGACGCGGCGCAGCAGGGTGTTGCGAACAACACGCATGTATACGCCAGCTTCACGACCTGCTTTACGCAGTTCAGTCATTTTGTCTACAGTCACGCCACGGGAATCCGCAACTACTGCAGACAGCGCGCCTTTGGCTACTTCGCTGACTTCAGCAACAATCGCTTGTTTGTCTTGAAGATTTAAAGCCATTAGCTTTGCTCCTGGATGTTTGCCAGAGCTCATGCTCCGGAACTCACTTCACTCTACTCAAAGAGAAGAGCGTCTTAATACGGTGAGCAGAAACAAGCCAGAGTATCCAAAAATAATCTTAGCGTTCTGTCACCGTCTACGCAGGGCATTAAGTCTCTTGCGAAACACCTGCGGTCTTCGACGGAGGCCTGGATAGGCCAGGCTCCAACGAACAAATCTTGTCTATCCGTCGCTATTCAATCTGTGGCGGCATTGACTGCCTTCGTTCACACCAGTCACATAGTTAACTATGCTCCAGGCGATTCACTCATTTGTCGCCTTGCCACAGCCTGAATATCTCGGCTATACGTCTGCTATAAGCAGAATACGTGGGGGTAAGATTGTAGACAAATTCACCGCCCACGTAAAGCTAATCTTAGTTCGCAGAAGCGCTCAGACCAGCCTGATCAACGGCAACGCCAGCACCCATGGTGGTGGAGATGCTGATTTTCTTGATGTACACGCCTTTAGCCTGAGTCGGTTTTGCTTTTTTCAGCGCAACCAGCAGAGCTTCCAGGTTTTCTTTCAGTTTATCAGCGTCAAAATCCACTTTACCGATGGTGGTGTGGATGATGCCGTTTTTGTCGTTACGGTAACGAACCTGACCTGCTTTAGCGTTCTTAACAGCTTCAGCAACGTTCGGCGTTACGGTACCCACTTTCGGGTTTGGCATCAGGCCGCGTGGACCCAGAACCTGGCCCAGCTGGCCAACAACGCGCATTGCATCCGGGGAAGCAATAACAACGTCAAAGTTCATTTCGCCTTTTTTGATCTGGTCAGCCAGATCTTCCATACCTACCAGCTCTGCGCCAGCAGCTTTAGCTGCTTCAGCGTTCGGGCCCTGGGCAAATACGGCTACGCGAACTGAACGGCCAGTACCGTGCGGCAGTACGGTCGCGCCGCGGACGTTCTGGTCAGATTTACGCGCGTCGATGCCGAGGTTAACGGCAACATCAACGCTTTCAACGAACTTAGCAGTAGCCAGTTCTTTCAGCAGAGAGATGGCTTCGTTGATGTCGTACTGTTTGGTCGCATCAACTTTGTCACGAATCACGGACATGCGCTTGGTCAGTTTAGCCATTTCTTAGTCCTCCACTACCAGGCCCATGGAACGTGCAGTACCTTCAATGGAGCGAGTCATCGCTTCAATGTCGGAACCAGTCATGTCGGCAGCTTTGGTCTGCGCGATTTCCTGCAGCTGAGCGCGGGAAATTTTACCTACTTTGTCTTTGTTCGGTTTACCGGAACCAGACTTGATACCAGCCGCTTTTTTCAGCAGAACTGCTGCCGGCGGAGTTTTGGTAACGAAGGTGAAAGAACGGTCAGCGTAAACGGTAATAACAACCGGGATCGGCAGACCTTTTTCCAGGGATTCAGTTTTTGCGTTGAACGCTTTGCAGAATTCCATGATGTTCACACCCTGCTGACCCAGTGCTGGACCAACCGGCGGACTCGGGTTTGCCATACCAGCTGCAACCTGCAGCTTGACATAGGCTTGTACTTTCTTAGCCATGTAAATTTCCTCGTTTGGGTGTAGCGCCTAAAAAGGCTCCCCGTGATAAATATCGCTTTATGGGAATCAGACCCATAAAAACAAAAGGCGCGAAATTGTATGTCAATTCCGCGCCTCATGCAACGATTAAAACGTTGCTTTTTTGATCGGCTGTTAGGCTTTTTCTACCTGAGCGAAGTCCAGCTCAACCGGCGTCGCACGACCGAAGATAGAAACGGACACTTTCAGACGAGACTTCTCGTAGTCCACTTCTTCAACCACACCGTTAAAGTCGGCAAATGGACCGTCGCTAACGCGAACCATTTCACCCGGCTCAAACAGCGTTTTCGGCCGCGGCTTATCGCCAACCTGCTGCAGACGGTTCATGATCGCGTCGACTTCTTTGTCGCTGATCGGTGCCGGACGGTCAGATGTACCGCCGATGAAACCCATCACACGCGGTACGCTGCGCACCAGGTGCCAGCTCGCGTCGTTCATCACCATCTGGACCAGCACGTAGCCCGGGAAGAATTTGCGTTCGCTTTTACGACGCTGGCCGCCGCGGATTTCGACCACTTCTTCGGTCGGCACCATGACTTCGCCAAACAACTCTTCCATATTGTGTAATTTGATATGTTCACGCAACGAGGTAGCTACGCGACCTTCAAAACCGGAAAACGCCTGAACGACGTACCAGCGTTTTTTAGGAGCTTCAGACATCTCAGAACCTCAGGCCAGTGATAAAGGATACCAGGCGAACCAGAATACCATCCAGTCCCCACAGGATCAGTGACATTACGGCAGTCACTGCGGCAACAATCAGCGTGGTATGCAACGTTTCCTGGCGAGTCGGCCAGATCACCTTGCGGACTTCGGTTCTCGCTTCACGAGCGAAGGCGACTGTCGCCTTACCTTTTGTCGTTAACAGCGCGACACCGCCCGCTGCAGCGATCAGAATCACTACAGCCAGCGCACGCACTGCCAGCATAATGTCACGATAAAGGAAGTTGCCGACGATGGCCACAACCAGCAGCACGACTACGATTGTCCACTTCATCGCTTCGAGGCCGCGCCCGCTCCCTTGAGCTTCGGTATTCGCACTCATAAACCAACCTGTCACAAGAATTCAGACAAATAACTTCACCCCGCATGAAATGCGAGGCGACCAAACCGAAATGCTCTGCTGCGTTTCGGACTTAACGCCCTCTTCAGAGCCTGTCTCAGCAATGATTATGACCCAAAAAATCACTGATGAGCCAGGTTCTGGTGTGAAAGCGTGCAAAAAGGGCATCAAATGATGCCCTTTTATTGCGCATTGCGTCAAATGTTATCAGCAATTAGCCGAGAACTTTAGCAACCACGCCCGCGCCAACGGTACGGCCACCTTCACGGATTGCGAAACGCAGACCGTCGTCCATCGCGATTGGGTGGATCAGGGTAACAACCATTTTGATGTTGTCGCCCGGCATTACCATCTCTACGCCTTCCGGCAGTTCGATGGTGCCAGTCACGTCAGTTGTACGGAAGTAGAACTGCGGACGGTAGCCTTTGAAGAACGGAGTATGACGGCCGCCTTCGTCTTTGGACAGAATGTACACTTCAGATTCGAACTTGGTGTGCGGCTTGATAGAACCCGGCTTAGCCAGTACCTGACCACGTTCGATTTCTTCACGCTTGATACCACGCAGCAGAACACCGACGTTCTCACCAGCACGGCCTTCGTCCAGCAGTTTGCGGAACATTTCAACGCCAGTACAGGTAGACTTCGCAGTCTCTTTGATACCAACGATTTCAACTTCTTCGCCAACTTTGATGATACCGCGCTCTACACGACCGGTAACAACGGTACCACGACCGGAGATGGAGAATACGTCTTCGATCGGCAGCAGGAACGGCTTGTCAATCGCACGCTCTGGTTCCGGGATGTAAGAATCCAGGTAGCCAGCCAGTTCGATGATTTTCGCTTCCCAGTCTGCGTCGCCTTCCAGCGCTTTCAGAGCGGAACCGCGAACGATCGGAGTGTCGTCGCCCGGGAAATCGTACTGAGACAGAAGTTCACGAACTTCCATTTCAACCAGTTCCAGCAGCTCTTCGTCATCAACCATGTCGCATTTGTTCAGGAACACGATGATGTACGGAACGCCTACCTGACGACCCAGCAGGATATGCTCACGAGTCTGCGGCATCGGGCCGTCAGTCGCAGCAACAACCAGGATCGCGCCGTCCATCTGCGCAGCACCGGTGATCATGTTTTTAACATAGTCGGCGTGGCCCGGGCAGTCTACGTGCGCGTAGTGGCGAGTCGGGGTGTCATATTCAACGTGAGAAGTGTTGATGGTGATACCACGAGCTTTTTCTTCCGGCGCGTTATCGATCTGGTCGAATGCGCGAGCAGAACCACCGTAGGTTTTAGCCAGAACGGTAGTGATTGCAGCGGTCAGCGTTGTTTTACCATGGTCAACGTGGCCGATAGTACCGACGTTAACGTGCGGTTTTGTACGTTCAAACTTTTCTTTAGACATCGATTGTCCCTCTAAGACACGGATAAATCGGTGATATCACCACATCAACCGGGCAACATGCCCGACTTGTTGAATGCAATAAACAAGAGAGAAACAGGGGAGGAGAGATAAAGAAGTGGTGCTGATACCCAGAGTCGAACTGGGGACCTCACCCTTACCAAGGGTGCGCTCTACCAACTGAGCCATATCAGCACGTTTGGAGCGGGCAGCGGGAATCGAACCCGCATCATCAGCTTGGAAGGCTGAGGTAATAGCCATTATACGATGCCCGCATCCTGAAACTCGGCTACCCAGTTCTTTCTATAACAAAAAAAAGAGAAGCGTCTCTTTTTTTGTTTGAGCTGACCAGTTTAACCAATCAACTCTGGCTCCGCAAAGCGTTGCCGAAAGATGGTGGTGGGGGAAGGATTCGAACCTTCGAAGTCGATGACGGCAGATTTACAGTCTGCTCCCTTTGGCCGCTCGGGAACCCCACCAGGCACTTGATGGTGCCGACTACCGGAATCGAACTGGTGACCTACTGATTACAAGTCAGTTGCTCTACCTACTGAGCTAAGTCGGCATCAAGTAGCGCGCATTCTAGGGAGACCTGCGAGTTCATGCAACTAAAAAATTGCAGAAAATGTTCTATTGCTCACATTTTGTGCTCAAACGAGAAAAAATGGTGTAATTTCAAACAGAGCAGGACAAAAATACGCCAATCATCCTCACGGACAGGGTTGCCGAGGAGGGCAAAAAGTAGAGTGATGTCGCTAAAGCGGCATCGATACCCCATCACCTGACCACCCGATTCAATGAATAACCCACGGGTCTCTGCTGAGAACTTTATATCCCCTTACCAAACCATTCATCTCTGTGATGCTACCTTTAGAAAGCATCATTCAATGAGTTTTTTTCTTATTATTCCTCGCAATCTGGTGTTACCCTCCTGCCCATTGTCCTGATTAACTAGTGTGAAGCACCCCGCCTTCATGTAATTCGGCGGTTGCAAGAGCATGCTTATGAGCCTAAAAGAGCAAACGTTAATGACACCGTATCTACAATTTAACCGCGACCAATGGGCTGCGCTTCGTGATTCCGTTCCGATGACGCTAACAGAAGAAGAAATCACGCGGTTAAAAGGCATCAACGAAGATCTTTCCCTGGAAGAAGTAGCGGAAATTTATTTGCCGCTGTCGCGTTTACTCAATTTCTATATCAGCTCTAATCTGCGCCGCCAGGCTGTACTGGAACAATTCCTTGGCACCAACGGCCAACGTATTCCTTACATCATTAGCATTGCGGGTAGCGTGGCGGTCGGGAAGAGCACTACCGCGCGCGTGCTGCAAGCATTGCTGAGCCGCTGGCCTGAACATCGACACGTAGAATTAATCACGACGGATGGTTTTCTGCACCCTAACGCGGTATTGAAAGAACGCGGCCTGATGAAGAAGAAGGGCTTCCCGCAGTCTTATGACATGCATCGCCTGGTTAAATTCGTCTCAGACCTGAAATCCGGCGTTCCTGACGCTACGGCGCCGGTCTATTCACATCTGATTTACGACGTCATTCCTGATGGGGATAAAACCGTCACGCAGCCTGATATATTAATTCTTGAGGGATTAAATGTTCTGCAGAGCGGCATGGATTATCCACACGATCCGCATCATGTATTTGTTTCGGACTTCGTTGATTTTTCAATTTACGTTGATGCGCCTGAAGAACTGCTAAAAAACTGGTATATCAATCGTTTTCTGAAATTCCGCGAAGGCGCGTTTACCGACCCGGACTCCTATTTTCATAGCTATGCTCAGCTGTCTAAAGATGAAGCAATTGATATTGCCACATCGCTGTGGAATGAGATTAATCTTTTGAATTTAAAAGAGAACATTCTACCAACGCGTGAGCGAGCCAGCCTTATAATGACCAAAAGCGCAAACCACTCTGTGAATCAGGTGCGTTTAAGAAAATAAAAAAGGGAGCGTTAGCTCCCCTTTTTTTATTCAGCGCTGCGCAATGATATCTCACCGCCAATCCAGGGTTTTACCATCCCGTCCTGCTCCAGTAATAATGCGCCTTGAGCATCAATACCTCGCGAAATACCAAAGATCTCTTTATCGCCAATAATAAGTTTAACCGGTCGATTAATAAAGTTATCGAGCTTTTCCCAGCGGGTGAGATAGGGTGCCAGACCTTCATTCTCAAAAAGTTTAAATCCTGCCCGCAGCTCTTTAATCAGACAAGCCGCTAACGTATTACGATCGATAGAGATCCCTGCCTCCTGGAGGCTGATCCAACCCTGATTGACAACATCAGACTCCACCCGGCGCATCATGAGGTTAATCCCCGCGCCGCTGACTATCTGCGCAGCATCGCCGGTTTTCCCCGTCAGTTCCACCAGGATCCCGGACAGCTTCCGATCCTGTAAATAGAGATCGTTTGGCCATTTCACCCGAACTTTATCCGCCCCCAGGCTTTGCAGCACCTCGGCAATGACGATCCCAATGACCAGACTCAAGCCTATAGCCGCAGCAGGGCCCTGCTCCAGTCGCCAGTACATTGAAAGGTAAAGGTTAGAACCAAACGGCGAGAACCACTTGCGCCCGCGGCGGCCGCGACCTGCCTGCTGATACTCAGCCACGCAGGCATCACCCGATTGCAGTTCGCTAAGTCTGTCCAGAAGATACTGGTTCGTGGAATCAATCACCGGTAGTACGGTTACCCGGCCATGCTCGATCTGCCTGGCGATCTGCTCTTCATCCAGAAGCTGGATAGGCTCAGGGAGACTGTAGCCTTTACCCGGAACGGTAAATACGTCGACTCCCCAATCGCGTAACGTTTGAATATGCTTGTTGATTGCTGCCCGACTCATCCCTAAACGCTCGCCAAGCTGTTCACCTGAGTGAAATTCAGCGTCGGCCAGGATCGATATTAGCGTCAAAGGAACGGTGTAGTCTTTCATGCGATGGTCTCCTCGGCATTAACTTCACCCGTTTCACCGATAAAGCGCACTTCCGGCTGTAACCAAATATTAAACTTCTCACCAACCTGCTGGCGTACGTAATGAGCCAGCTCAACCACGTCTTCACTGGTTGCCTGATGCTGATTGATCAATACCAGCGCCTGCTGGCTATGCACCGCTGCGCCACCCATCACTTTACCTTTAAGCTGGCATTGATCGATAAGCCAGCCGGCGGCAAGTTTCATACTGCCATCCGGCTGAGGGTAGTGAGGGATGCCCGGATAGGTCGCCAGCAGCGCTTGCGCCTTGTCCGCGCTAACGACCGGGTTCTTAAAGAAGCTCCCCGCATTTCCATTCACTTTTGGATCGGGGAGTTTGGTCATGCGCATATGACAGACGGCGTCAAATACCTGCTGCGGGGTAACGGTTTGCGGATCGAGCCGGGTTAAATCACCGTAGGTCAAAACGGGTTGCCAGGCTTTTGGCAACGTCAAACCAACCGCCACAATGGCGTAGCGGTCCTGATATTCATGTTTAAAAATACTGTCCCGGTAGCCAAAGCGACATTCAGCAGCGGAAAGACGCTGTTTCACCCCCGTGACCAACTCAATGCAGTCGACGTACCGGCAAACCTTCTGTAATTCAACGCCGTAAGCACCAATATTTTGAATCGGCGAGGAGCCGGCGCAGCCAGGAATCAAAGCAAGATTTTCCAGGCCCGGCATTCCGTTATTTAGCGCAAACTGGACCAACTGATGCCAGTTTTCTCCTGCACCAACATGCAAATGCCACGCGTCAGATGTTTCACTCACTTCTATCCCCATAATACGGTTGATAATGACCGTACCGGAATAATCCTTCAGGAACAGAACATTGCTTCCTTCACCAAGGATCAGGGTTGGCTGGCGCTCTGCGGTGGCATTTTGCCAGGCATCCAGTAGCTGTTTTTCAGTTTCGGCGCGTACAATCGCTTTGGCAGAACGGTCAATACCGAAGGTGTTCCAGGGCTTAAGTGAGTGGCTCATAATGGCTTCCAGATGCAAAATCTGCATTAGTTTACCGTATATAGCGAGGGAAGGCTTGCCTGATTGTCAGGGGGAGCAGGTACCATGGCGTGCCTAAAATCTGGCAATTTTAAATGACAAAAACGCAAAAAGCCCATCCGTCAGGATGGGCTCTTCACTTGTTTGATGCC